>JAFYDA010000019.1 GCA_017545045.1 Prevotella sp.
TCCTCGCCCTCCTGCTTCTCTGTGCGGGCTACTGCCAGTGGGAAGCGTGCCACTGAAGCGGTTGTGAACTGACGAATCTGAGCGTCCTGGGCGATGAAACCTGAAATCTGGAAATTGTTGTTGTTTTGCATAAGACTTTAATTTTTAGGGGTTATTAAATAAATTTTACGTGCAATATGGAGCAGGCAAGAGGAAGGCATGAAAAGGTCAAGGAATTACAAGGATAATTTTGAAAAACCACATTTTCTTTAGCCACTACTTGGCGTCAAGAAGAAAATGCGGAAAGCGTGTCGAAATTTTGTGCGGGAATAAGGAGCCTGTGACTGGTACTTGCCGAATACCGCTTGCGCTAAATTTGCAAAGGAAAATTAGTAATAACGCCGGCTGAAAATGTGTCCGGCAAAACCACCAAAATGTAAGGAAGATGATGGTCATCTGTCAGGTGCTATTTTCAGTAAACCACACGGGATGAATGTACGATTATTGGCCCTGCCAGGAGATGAGCTAATAGGAGGGCGACAGGAAGAGTTTATTATACAAGAATAAATTAGGCGTTGAAATGAACGGTCATATAGAATACGAATTGTTGAGAGCCGTTGATTCATAGTAGTTATGTAAAGCGAAATGGCTGACATAGGTGTCAAGCATATACATTATAATATAGGTAAGGCCTCACGTGTCTGTCAAAGAAGAGCCAATATTTAATGGAAGGAAAAAGGTGATGCTCTACCCGAAACAGAGAGCACCACCATCGGCATAAGGAGGCTTAGCAGGGAAGAATCAGGCTTCTTATGTCTTTGTTTTGCTTGTTTTACAAATTCTTTTCTCCAAGCCCTTCATAGCAGTTGCGACAGTCGTATCGAGCAACTTAGCGTATGTATCACGGGTTTGACGAGTACTTGTATGTCCTAAGATACGTGCTATGATTTCCATATCGACTCCGCCATCATTTAATAACAGCGTAGCACCTGTATGTCTGGCCCAATGGCTTGTCACAGGCTTGTCAATTTTGGCAGCCTGTGCGACCAACTTTAGATAATCATTGTATTTCTCATTGGAGATAAGCGGCAGTTTGCCGTCATATTTAATTAAAATGTCTCTTGCCGGCTTCATGACATAAAAGGTGAACTCCACACCTGTTTTGCCTCGCTTCGCGGTGTATACTCCCGTCTTGTTTATCTGGCTGGTATCGAATGATTCAAGATCTACGTAACTAAGGCATGTATATGTCTGGAACACGAACAGGTCTCGGACACGTTCCAATGATTGGGTTGGCATTTCTGCCTTCCTCAATCTATTGAATTCCTCTGGTGTAAGATGCTTCTTCAGTCCATTGTTCTTCTCTTTATTTATTTGAATCCATTTGTATGGATTCCTTTTCAGGCATCCTTCTTCAATGGCATCAAGAATGAAAGAGTTAAGGAAACGATGGTAATTGTTCCACTTCGAATAGGGCTTCATACCTGTTTTAGCCAGTTCTTCGTCCATGCTGATGATCTTCTTGTCTGTGACATCGGAGAAATAGATAATCTTTCCCCAATCTTTGAGCCATTTAAGGAATCTGTCATACCTCTCTGCAGTGTCTTTGCTTTTTCCATATATACGTACTTTTGTACGTTCAACACAGAAGTCATAGAACAGACGCTTGTCTGTTGTCAGTTCTTCCATACGGCGCGGAATCTCGTCAAGGTTCAGGTTTCCTGATTCAACCATCGCATTGACTACTTTTCGTGCGCGTACCATAATAGAGCCGAGTAATTCATTTAGTTCTGCTGAATCAGGGCGGTTGACAACTGTTCCTCTATGCCATTCTTTGGGAAACAGACGAATTCCCGTTGAGACATACTTGGATTTCCTTTCAAGTGTGATTCTTAACTCCACAGAAACAGACTTCTTTGGGGTTGCTTTCTTTTTGCGGTCATATACAAAGACCAAAATTGGTACAATCATATTAAAAATAGTTAAATTTGTTGCTCTTGCAATTTTTTAGTTCATTTTTATCCAAGTGGTAAAACATCCGAAGTAGGGTGGTAAAACATGTGGTAAAACATTTCGTTCACGTCTTCTCATGTTATCTCACGTTATCACATGGATTTTTCGAGTGGTTTCTATCCCCTTATAAGGGTTGAAACAGAGGCACTTACAAGAGCTAAAATAATAAATGGCTGATTTTCAGCAACAAAAAAAAGGAAGCCGCTTTAACGGTTTCCTTTCAGTTTTGCGGAGAGTGAGGCTCCTTTTGCGGAAGGTGAGGGATTCAAACCCCCGATACCCGAAAGGGGTATACCGGATTTCGAGTCCAGCGCGATCGATCACTCTGCCAACCTTCCTTCCTCTTTTGCGGCTGCAAAGGTAATACAATTTTCCGATTTGACAAAAAAAAATCGGAAAAAAGTTCTTGTTCCAAGAATTTTGATTATATTTGCAAACAAATTACGATGTCATGAAGTATTTGGAAATAAAAACCATTATTACAGAATACCAAATAGAGGAGCTCAGCGAGGAGGACAGGCAGCTTATAGAACTGGCCATAGAGGCGACAAATCGCTCATACGCTCCCTACTCGCATTTTTGCGTCGGCGCTGCCGTGCTGCTGAACAATGGTGCAACACTCATTGGGTGTAACCAAGAGAATGCTTCATACCCCGTAGGGCTGTGTGCCGAACGCACGGCACTTTTTTCCGCAGGCGTCCAGTATCCCGACGTTCCGGTGAAGTCAATGGCCATTGTTGCACGCAATACGGAGGGGGTGCTGCTGGATGAGCCGATATCGCCATGTGGCATGTGCCGTCAAGCTGTTATTGAAACAGAGACACGATTCAAGCAGCCAGTACGCATTCTGCTCTACGGCCGTAAGAAAATCTATGCGGTAGACAGCATCAAAACGCTAATGCCACTATCGTTCACCGACTTCTAATAGCAACCCCAACCCTTGGCTGTTGAGAGTGAGTCAAGGTGGAAGTCGTAATAGAAATTCTTCTCGTCGATGTTGATAAAGTGCATCTTCCCTTGTATGCTGTCCTTCGGCGTTTCCCAAAGAATATTCCTGAATCGCAATGTATCGGCAATCTGCGGTGTGCGCAGCAGTGAGTTGCTAAAAGCATACGCCATCGAGGTGACGGTGTCGTTGATTATGCGCATCCAAACATCATCGGCATAGCCCGTGATGATGGAACTATCGCAATTAAGGGCATAGAGCGGCATCACATTGGTAAAACGCAGAGCAGCACGCCCACCGGTCTGAAAAGGATAGAACTGTGCGAGGGTACAGCGGGATAGCTCGACACGACCGCCATTGATACTCACGCAGTCGCCTGCGGCATTAGTAAACTGGCACTGTCGAAGCCGGATGTTGGAATGACGACTGACAAGCCCGTCGCCGTCGCAATTGTGAACAACACAACGATACATGTCAAGCCGTAACGTCGTAGTATCGCAAGCGGCAGAGTCACACAGGACACCGTAGAGTCCTGCATTGCGAATCTCCGTACGTCGCAAAACATTGCCAGAAGATGAAGCGTGGAACACAATGCCACCAGACTTGCCCCATTGTCCGCTGACACGGTCGTAGGGCAAATAGTCAAACATGTGGTCGAGACGGTCGCCACGGAAAATGGCACTATCTGTCAGCAGTCGGCCGTAGACATCTATTCCCCTGCCATCGTGGAAATAAACGGTCGTATTGCGAATGGTCAGCGTGGCAGCACTATCGACACTGATACCACCATAGACTACAATCGGACAGGCTGATTCTATAAGGCTGTCGTTGTGGATAACGACATCATGAAGTTTCATGGCGTCCCAGGCCCAAGCACGCAGACAGACATTCTGCTCCACCCCGCTCTCAAGCACGAACACCAGATGATCTTCCACCAGTTGCGGATCCAGCTGATGACGCTCGGGGGCTGTCAGTTCGACAAAGACGCGCAAACTATCATCCTTTCTAATCTCAAGGTCATTAACAGACGACCCCATGGAATTGTCAAGGAACGAGCCATCAATGTTGACACGAAATCCCGTCTGGTTACCATTTCTCAGACGGACGGAGTTAAGACGGATTCCGTCTCCAGAATGGTTGTAGACCCAAAAGGAATAAGTGGACGAGCCTATGCCGGTAAAAACGGTGTCCATTTTAACGGTATCGGACGAGAAGGTCAGCAAGGCTCCACGACTCGTTGTGAACGAATCATTTTCGGAACAGCCTATCAGAGCCGCAACAACAGCCAGTATATAAAAAAAGTGTCGCCTCATTACTTTTTTTAACGGACATCAAGCCCGATTATTGTATTTATTTTGTAATTTTGCAGCGTGAAACGTACCAACTACATAATCAGGCGAATTTTCCTGATTGTAATTGGGCTCTGTGGCTTGCTGCCTTCGAAGGCAGAAGAGATGGAGCCGGTACACTATATGGACAGCGTGGAGTTTTCGTTGATCACGTGTTCGCCCCATGATGAAGTATACAGCCTTTACGGTCATTCTGCACTGAGATACCACGACCTACATCAGGACACGCAGGAAGACATCGTGTTCAACTGGGGCGTCTTCAACTATAACAAGCCATTCTTCGTGCTCCGTTTCGTGTTTGGCCTCACCGACTATGAATTGGGAATCGCTGACTTCCAGCCGTTTTGCAAATTCTATCAGCGATGGGGATGCTCTGTGACAGAGCAGGTTTTAAACTTAACAACGGAAGAGAAGGAGCGGCTAAAGTCGGCATTAGCCGATAACTATCGTCCAGAGAATAGAGTATACCGCTATAACTACTTCTACGACAATTGTTCAACCCGTCCACGAGACATGATAGAACGTTGCGTCAGCGGAAAAGTCATTTATTATCCACGCGAAGACTTTGAACCAAGTTTCCGCAGAATGGTTAGTCAGAAAACTGCACAATACCCCTGGGCTACTTTTGGCAACGACATGCTGTTAGGTGTCAAGTCTGACCTAAAAACCAACCGTAAGGAACAAGAGTTCCTGCCAGAAAATTTGCTCTACGACTTTGACCACGCACAGATAAAGTGTAACGACGGCATGTTGAAACCGCTGGTAAAGGAGAGGCGAATAGCCGTTCAGTCTGGCATACAATTCATCGAACCGGGTTTTCCACTGACACCACTGGCGTGCGGTCTCATCCTGTTAGCATTGTCGCTGATTGTCTTTGCTTTCGAATGGAAACGAAGAAAGACATACAAATACTGGGACGTCATGCTGATGCTATTAACAGGCTTGGCAGGCTGTGTTCTATTTGTCATGATCTTTTCACAGCATCCCACGACAACCCTCAACCTGCAATTACTACTGATAAATCCCGTTCATCTTTTTTATATCCCAACCATCTGGAAACGGCGCAAATCACGCTATTGGCAGGTTCTGGTCGGCATGGTTTTGCTGTTCATGATCGGCAGCATATTCCAGCACTTCGCCGAAGGTGTCATATTTTTGGCACTATGTTTGCTCATCAGATATTGGTCACACGTTAGAAATGAAAAATAAATACCTATATATAACCCTGCTAACCATCCTCGGGATTACGCCTGAGACGATGGCCCAAAGCAAGATACTGTATGCGCCACGACTGGTGGTTACCATTACTATTGACCAGCTGCGCACCGACTATTTGGAAGCGTTTACTCCACTTTACGGTGCCGGAGGTTTCAAGAAGCTGTTGGAGCAGGGATTAGTTTTCTACAACGCCGGCTACCCTTTCAATCCCATTGATCGAGCTTCGGCTACTGCCACTCTTGCAACAGGGGTAACGCCTTATTACCACGGCATTGTGGGAGAACGATGGTTGAATCGTGAGACCCTCCGTCCCGTATTTAGTACGGGGGATAAGCAAACAGCGGACAACCTGCAGACATCAACCATTGGTGATGAACTGAAAGTGTCTACAGAAGGCAAGGCCAAGGTTTACAGCATCGCTCCGTTCAATGATGCTGCACTGATGATGGCAGGTCATGCCGCTGACGGTTCTTTTTGGATAGATGATCAGGATGGTCTCTGGAAGAGTTCTGACTATTACTCGAACAACCAGCCGCAATGGCTACTTGCTTTTAATGAGTTGCATTCATTAGCAAATAAAGAAAAAAAGCCTGTCTGGGAACCATTTATTGAACTATCTGGCAAATTCAATTATTATCAGCACACCGAGAACGAGACGCCTTTTATGCACAAGTTCACGGGTGTCAGTCGGTTTAACCAGATGAAAAGTAGCGGTATTATCAACTCCTATGTCACAGACATGGTGCAGCATTGTGTAATGCAGGAGTCGATGGGTTTTGACCGTATTACCGACTTTTTGGCAGTTACCTATTATGCGGGGACATTCAATCATCAACCCATGTCAGATTGTCAGATTGAATTACAGGATACTTACGTGCGGCTGGATCACGAACTGGCGAGACTGATAACTTACCTGCAGGGTAAATTAGGCGAAGAGCACGTGCTCTTTGTTATTACGTCAACGGGCTATAGTGACACAGAAAGTGCCGATTACGAGAAATACCACATACCCACAGGAACCTTCTACATGAACCGCACGTCTGACCTGCTGAACATGTATTATGGGGCCATATATGGTCAGGGACGCTATGTCGAAGCATGCTTCCAGAACCAACTGTTCTTGAACCACAAGCTATTAGAGTCGAAGCGTATCTCACTGACAGATGCCTGTACACGCGCCCAAGAGTTCTTGGCACAGTTGTCGGGCGTCCGCAACGTATATAGTGGACTACAGTTGTTGACCAACATCAACGAACAGACACGCAAGATAAGAAACGGATATAACCCCTCTCACTGCGGTGACATACTCATTGAAGTGTCGCCAGGATGGAAGCTCTATAATGAGGAAAATCAAGACACTCAGCTCTCACGAGCTTCATTCATTCAGTTCCCTCTTATTTTCTTAGGTGCAAAAACAAAGAGTGAACGTATCGACGACCACGTGACCGTCGACCGTATAGCACCGACAATTGCAAAATCCATCCGCATACGCGCCCCTAATGCTTGTTCTACAGAACCGCTGTTCTAAGAAAATGAGAAAACAAGAAAATAAAGAATAAAATAATATGAATTTTACAAAAATCTTAAAATCATTGTTTGGCGACAAATCTTCGCGTGACATGAAACTGATTCAGCCACTCGTTGAGAAAGCCAAATCGTTTACGCCGCAAGTGCAGGCTATGAGCAACGACGAGCTGCGTGCCCGTACCAAGGAGATACAGCAGCAGGTACAGCAGTCGGCCAAGGAGCAGAAAGAGAAAATTGCACAGTTGAAAACAACCATTGAGGACACACCTATCGATGAGCGCGAGGCTATTTTCAATCAGATAGACAAACTGGAGAAAGAAGCATTAGAGGTCTACGAAAAGGCACTCGACGAGGTGATGTTCGAGGTGTTTGCCATCGTCAAAGAGACGGCCCGCCGCTTTGCTGAGAACGAAGAAACAGTGGTCACCGCTACTGACTTCGACCGTGAGCTGGCTGGCGACCCGAAAAAGGACTTCATCACCATCGACGGTGACAAGGCCATCTATCATAACCACTGGACGGCCGGCGGCAACGACCTGAAGTGGGAAATGATCCACTACGACGTGCAGCTCTTTGGTGGTGCCGTGCTCCACCAGGGCAAGATTGCCGAGATGGCTACGGGTGAAGGTAAGACGCTGGTAGCCACCCTGCCCGTCTTCCTTAATGCGTTGACTGGCAACGGTGTTCACGTGGTAACAGTGAACGACTACCTGTCAAAACGTGACTCTGAATGGATGGGACCGCTATACATGTTCCATGGACTGAGCGTCGACTGTATTGACAAGCACCAGCCTAACAGCGAGGCCCGCCGCCGCGCCTACCAGGCCGATATTACATTCGGAACAAACAATGAGTTCGGCTTCGACTACCTACGCGACAACATGGCCACATCACCACAGGACCTCGTGCAGCGCTCCCACAACTACGCCATCGTCGACGAGGTTGACTCCGTGTTGATTGACGACGCCCGTACACCTCTTATTATTAGTGGTCCTGTACCTAAGGGCGACGACCAGATGTTTGAGGAGTATCAGCCACTGGTCGAGAAACTCGTTGGTGTACAGCGCCAGTTGGCCACGCAGTACCTAGCTGAGGCTAAGCAGAAAATCGGCGAAGGCCAGCGTTTGGCTGAGGCGGGCAACAAGAAAGAGTCTGAAAAGCTTTTAGAGGAAGGTTTCCTGTCGCTCTATCGTTCCCATAAGGCCATGCCCAAAAACAAGCCACTCATCAAGTATCTCTCCGAAGAAGGCATTAAGGCTGGCATGCTGAAGACCGAGGAAATCTATATGGAGAACAACAACCGCCGTATGCCAGAGTGCGTGGAGCCGCTCTATTTCGTCGTTGACGAGAAGCTCAACTCCTGCGACCTCACCGACAAGGGCACCGCCTGGCTTGCCAAACAAGTGAACGACGCTGAGCTCTTCGTACTGCCCGACATTGCAGGACAATTGTCGGCCCTTGAAGGAGACACTTCGCTGGGTGACCAAGAACGCGTAGACAAGAAAGACGAATTGATGGCTCACTACGCCGTGCAGTCGGAACGAGTCCATACATTACAGCAACTCCTGAAAGCCTACTGTATGTTCAATAAGGATGACGAATACGTCGTCATTGATGGTGAGGTGAAAATTGTCGATGAACAGACTGGCCGTATCATGGAGGGACGCCGTTGGAGCGACGGACTGCACCAGGCTGTCGAGGCAAAGGAGCACGTCAAGGTGGAGGCTGCCACACAGACCTTTGCCACCATCACCCTACAAAACTACTTCCGTATGTACCATAAGCTGGCCGGTATGACGGGTACGGCTTCTACCGAGGCTGGTGAGTTCTGGGATATCTATAAGCTCGACGTGGTGGAGATTCCCACCAACCGTCCCGTTATCCGTAACGACCAGGATGACCGCGTCTACAAGACCGCACGCGAGAAGTACAAGGCCGTCATCGAGGAGATTGTGGCCATGCGCAACGCCGGACGTCCCACGCTGATTGGTACCACCTCAGTCGAAATCTCCGAGTTGCTGAGCCGCATGCTCGACATGTACGTCAACCCTGAAACTGGCCGCCGCGAGGGAATACCCCATCAGGTGCTGAACGCCAAGCTGCACCAGAAGGAGGCCGACATCGTGGCCCTTGCCGGTCAGCAGGACTCACAGGGACGCGGCGCTGTGACCATCGCCACCAACATGGCCGGTCGTGGTACCGATATCAAGCTGTCGCCTGAGGTGAAGGCCGCTGGCGGTCTAGCCATCATCGGTACGGAGCGTCACGAGAGCCGCCGCGTTGACCGCCAGTTGCGTGGTCGTGCCGGCCGTCAGGGTGACCCAGGTTCCTCCGTGTTCTACGTCTCACTCGAAGACAAACTCATGCGCCTCTTCGCCTCTGAGCGCATCGCCTCCGTCATGGACCGTCTCGGCTTCAAGGAGGGCGAGATGATTGAGTCGCCAATGATTTCGAAGAGCATTGAGCGCGCCCAGAAGAAGGTTGAGGAGAACAACTTCGGTATCCGTAAGCGCCTGATCGAGTACGATGATGTGATGAACAAGCAGCGTACCGTCATTTACGAGAAGCGTCGTCACGCCCTGATGGGTGAGCGTATCGGCATGGATATCTCGAACATCATCTGGGATCGCGTGGTCAACATTATTGAGAACAACGACTACGCCGGCTGCAAGGAAGAGTTTCTGCACATTCTGGCAATGGAGGTACCCTTCACTGAAGAGGAATTCGTTAACAAGCAGCGCGAGCAGTTAGAAGAAGAAGCTTTCCAAGCTGCCATCGGCAATTTCAGTCGCAAGACAGAGCGCATTCGCGAAGTGGCCCAGCCCATTATCAGCCAAGTATATGAAACGCAAGGCTCCATGTACGAGCGCATCATGGTACCGCTGACTGATGGTCGACGCATGTACAATATTCCCTGCAACTTGAAAGAAGCCTACGAGACAGAATCGAAGTCGGTTGTCAAAGAGTTTGAGAAGGCCATTCTACTCCATATCATCGATGATTCTTGGAAGGAAAACCTGCGTCAGCTCGACGAATTGAAGCACTCTGTACAGAATGCCAGCTATGAGCAGAAAGACCCGCTACTCATCTTTAAGTTAGAGAGCGCAAAAGTTTGGGACTCAATGATTAATGAGATGTATAATCGAATCACGAGCATCCTCACACGTGCCCAAATTCCAGAGGTTCAGCAGGTACAGGAAGCGGCTCCGGAGCGTCCTACGCAGCGTCAGCAGTACACAGAATCGAAGCAGAGTCTCGACGAGGAGCGCCTGACCGACGAGAACCAGCGTGCCGCTGCCCAGCACGACACTCGTGCACAGCAGCCACGCACACCGATTATGAAGGACAAGTTACCCGGGCGTAACGATCCTTGTCCCTGTGGCTCAGGTAAAAAGTTCAAGAATTGTCACGGAAGAGGTATCGTATGATTACATTTCCGATAGCAAAAATCAATCTCGGCCTCAACGTTGTTGAGCGTCGTCAAGACGGTTTCCACAACCTGGAAACCGTCTTTTATCCCGTTCAAATCAAAGACGCACTGGAGCTGAACATCATGAACCAGCACTTCCCTGCTAAAACTGACTGCGACATAAAAGTGTCGAACATCAATATTGAGGGAGACGAGCAGCGCAACCTTGTGGTTCGCGCCTACCAGTTGCTGAAGCAGGACTTCCACCAAATGCCTCGCGTCCACGCCCATCTATACAAGGAGATACCTACACAAGCCGGCATGGGCGGTGGCTCAAGTGACTGTGCCTATGCTATCATGCTTCTAAACGAGATGTTCACCTTAGGGCTTAGTGAAGAACAGATGATGGCGTACGCCACACGTTTGGGTGCCGACTGCGCATTCTTCATCCTTAGCCGCCCTGCCTACGCTGAGGGCATCGGTGAACGCCTACACCCCATCGAGTTGAATCTTAGCCGCTATTTTATTGCCATAGTACGTCCCGACATACCCGTCCCTACTAAAGAGGCTTTTTCACTCATCAAGCCAGCCCATCCCGCTAAGTGCTGCCGCGACATTGTAATGCAGCCTGTGGAAACCTGGCGCAACGATCTGGTCAACGACTTCGAACAAAGCGTATTTGCGCTACATCCCGAAATTGCCGCCATTAAGCAGCGCCTCTACGGTCTTGGTGCCATCTATGCCGCCATGTCGGGCAGCGGCAGTGCCGTTTTCGGATTGTTTACACAGGAAATAAAAATCAATGAATACTTTCCTGAAATGTTTACTTACTGCGGAAAACTATAAAATCATATTCATAATATAGTCCATTATCGCAGACGAAGAGCATCGCCCACATGGATGTCATCGTCGGGCTTCATGTGATTCATCTTATAAAGTGACTTCAGACGAATGCCGTATTTCTGGGCAATAGAGTACATAGACTCACCGTGACGGACATAGTGCCGATGATCCTTATACTCCTTCGGAGCACGTTTCTGCTTTTTCTTGAGCCAGATGATTTCACCCTCCGTCAGCTGGTCGCGGCGGTCGCGCTCGTTATATTTGGCTATCTTCTTATAAGAAATACCAATTTCATCACCGATAGAACGAAAAGTGTCGCCGCGACGAGCTTGAAGATAGTAGTTCTTATTGTATATCTTTATTGGGTGCAGCCATTGGCCGTTGATACGACGGTCTTTGGCGTGCTGTGTCATGAACTTGTCGTAACTCTTTGCTTTATCGTATTCATAGAGTTTGTAAAGCTGGATAAGTTCAATGAGCTGATTAGCGTATTTGGGATTCGTAGCATAACCTGCGGCTTTCAGTCCCTTAGCCCATCCCTTATAATCCGTAATTTTCAGGGAGAAAAGACTGCGATAACGCTGACCCGTTGCCAGAAAACGGGAGTGGTCCTCAAAAGAGTCAAAAGCAGTGTCATAGGCCCGGAAACACTCATTGGCTGTATCATCGTCTTTGTAGACTGTACTACCTTTCCAACCATGACATTTGATACCGAAATGGTTATTGGAGCGACGCGTCAGGTCGCTCTGCCCTGCCCCACTCTCAAAGATGCCTTGCGCCAGAGTGATGGAGGCGGGAACCTTCCAACGCAACATCTGTTCGATGGCAATATCCTTATACTGATCAATATACTGCTGGTATCGCTGATTCCACTTCATCTGGGCGGAAGCAGTGATACTCAACAGGAAGAAAAACATGACAAACGACAACTTGGCCAGACGCTGACGAAGCTGGTCTGCCTCAGAATGACGGATAGCCATCTTTATTTCACATGTATTGTCAAAAGTCTGACTGACAATGCGTGGTGACATTTCTTTCACAATACGCATTACATCATTCATCATGGGATAAGCAAATGAGTAAGTGACAGTCTCTTCCACCTGACGTATCTCCACTTCAGAATGCACAATGGCATCGGCAGCCGCTTCTCGATATGCCACGATGAGACCGCTGGTGCCAAGATTGACACCCCCATAATAACGGACAACTACGATGAGAGTGTCCGTCAGTTCACAAGAATTGATTTGTCCCAAGATAGGCTTGCCGGCTGTACTGGAGGGTTCGCCGTCATCATTAGCCCTGAATTCTACGCGGTCGGCCCCTAGCATATAGGCGTAACAGACATGACGGGCATCGTAGTACTTCTTGCGATAGCCGTCCAGCAATCTCTTCACCTCATCGACAGTCTCAACATGGTGGGCAAAGGCGAGGAATTTACTCCGTTTCTCAGAATAGAATCCTTCACCACCAGTTTTGATGGTCTGGTACTCGTCTGTCATTTATATCGATAAAAACAGAAGAACTTTTCATTCAACTCAGTTTGTGTATGACTAGTCCAGAGCGGAGTTTGGGTTCAAACCACGTGGCTTTCGGCGGCATAATCTTGCCGCTGTCAGCTATATCCATAATCTGCTGCATCGACACAGGATAAAGAGCCAACGCAGTACGCATCTCGCCTGAATCAACACGGCGTTTCAACTCACCAAGTCCGCGAAGGCCGCCTACAAAATCGATTCGTTGTGAAGAGCGCAAGTCACCAATATTAAGTATCTCATCAAGAATCAGACGACTGGAGATGTCAACATCGAGGACACCTATAGGATCGTTGTTGTCATAGGTTCCTTCCTTGGCTTTGAGGCTATACCAATGTTGATCAAGATACAAAGAAAACTCATGCAAGCACTGAGGTTTATAGATGTCTATACCCTTGTCTTCTATAATAAAGTTTTTACTCAGTTTATCTATGAATTGCTCTGATGTCAAACCGTTCAGATCCTTTACAACGCGATTGTAGTCAAGAATGGTAAGCTGCGATGCCTGGAAGCAGACGGCCATGAAATAGTTGTACTCCTCTGTGCCGTTATGGTTGGGATTCTGTTTCTGCTTCTCAGCTCCCACAAGGGCAGCAGCAGCACTGCGGTGATGACCATCAGCGATATAGAGGCTTGGCATCTTTGCGAATTCCTCGGTGATGACGTTCATATCAGCCTCATCGTTAATCACCCAGAACTGATGACGGAAGCCATCGACAGGAGCTATGAAGTCATACTCAGGCTCTGTGGCTGCATAGCGCATAATAAGCCCGTCAAGAACATTATTATCTGGATAGGCAAAGAACACTGGCTCAATATTTGCATTGTTAACACGAACGTGCTTCATACGATCTTCTTCCTTGTCACGGCGCGTCAATTCATGCTTCTTGATATTACCCTTCATGTAGTCATCAACGTAGGCACCCACCACCAGTCCATACTGAGTTTTGCCGTTCATGGTTTGCGCATAAATATAATAATGTTCACTTGTATCTTGAACAAGCCAGCCCTTATCCTGGAACTTCTGGAAATTCTCAGCAGCCTTTTCATAGACACGCGGATCATACTCGCTAGTTCCTTCCGGAAAATCTATTTCTGGTTTGATAATGTGATAAAGACTCTTTTCGTTGTCGCCAGCTTCAGCGCGGGCTTCCTCACTGTCGAGCACGTCATAAGGACGACTCTCGACTTGTTCCACCAGTTCCTTAGGTGGGCGTATTCCTTTGAATGGTTTTACAATGGCCATAATAAAAATGTTGAATGTGTTTCTATTGATAAGCTCTCTCGCCAATGGTTTCCAGAGAGCCGATAGTCATTTGACGCAGGTCATAATAGGAACCATTATAAATATTGAAGTCTACATGTCCCTTAATGCCAGGCAGCTTGCCTACGTCTGTATGCTGCCAGAATTTCCAGCGTCCTTTATACTCTACACTGTCCACATAATAATGGGCAATCCAGTAAGGATACTGATCAAAGATCGAGTCATTCAGGTAACGTAACTTAAATTTATAATATGTATAAATGATAGGCTTTACCTGATAATGCTTCTCTACAATGTCAAGCCATGTCAACACAGAGGCTTTGAACTGCTCGTTCGTCTGCTCTTGGGGCTTATGTTCCACGTCAAGCACAGGCGGTAGATCGCCATTTTCCAGCTTCACTTGACTGAGAAAAAACTGTGCCTGACGTTCTGCAGGTGAGTGTACGCTATAAAAGTGGTATGCACCACGCGTAAAGCCATATTCGCGAGCCTGATGGAAATTTTCACGGAAATTCTCATCTGTTTGAGTAGATCCTTCTGTAGCCTTGATCATGACAAAACGGACGGGGAACTTGTCTATCATTCCCTTGTCTTTCAGTTCCTCCCAGTCAATATGTCCTTGATGGTGAGAAATATCAATACCGTGGATTTCGTAGCCTTCAGGATAACTAATGTCACCATAGAGCGCACGCCAACGGAAACCAAAAGGACTGACGAAGAAATAATAAAAGAACCACACGTAGCCCGCCACAACGGCCAATCCGCCTATCCACCAGCCCCACGACGGAACCCGTTGCAACAGACGAATAACAACGTTCGGACGCTTGTGGGGAACAGGCCCACGGCGTCCGGACGTTGTGTTTATGCCTTTACGGCGTACTACCCTTCTTTTCGACATGCTTTATCTAGCCTGTTCCAGTGCCAGCGTTATTGTCGGCTGATCACAGACTTCTGTGGGTCCCCAGTACTGGATAGGTCCAGGATAGACATAGGCCGTCTTACGTGCCCACTCCTCGCGGTGAGCTGCAAACTCCTTGAACGGAGCACCATCGAGTTCGACAAGAGCCTTGCGGATGACAGGTTTCATCTCGCCTGCACGCTTCTCCATATTCATCATCATGGTAATAGGTACACCACCGGCAATCCACTGGTCGGCAGGAGCGGTCGTATTCTTCACAATAGCCATATATCCAGTCTTGCCGTTGGCTATCAGCTGTGCGGCAGAAGTTCCGAGAGCATAGCAATAGTCGGCATCGAAGTTTGAAGGTGCTGCGCAACGACCCTCATAGCCAAAGAAGTGGTGCTGTGTGCCAAACTTGCCGACATACTTACCTTCCTTCTTCATCTTCTCAAGTTTCTGGGCAACCATCGTAGAAAGTAACTTTTCTGTCTCAATGAGTGATACCTGTACATTTCCGTGGGGGTCACGATCGAGAGCGAGCTGACGGGCCACACCTACGGGCAGGCTATTGAACACGGCGAGGTTCTCGGCTGTCAGATGCGCTTTGGCGAAGTCCACCTGCTCATCGCGACTAATTTCCTTGGCTTCAGGCATAGCTAGCACATCATTGAGCTGGGCAATGAGTTTCTTTATAGCGGGGATGAACTCAATCACACCTTCAGGAATAATTACCGTACCGAAGTTGTTGCCGTCGGCAGCACGAACTGCTACTGCATTAGCAATATATTCAACAATGTCATCAAGGCTCATGCTCTTTGCCTCTACTTCCTCTGAAACAAGGCAAATGTTCGGCTGTGTCTGCAGAGCGCACTCAAGAGCGATGTGAGAAGCCGAGCGACCCATCACCTTGATGAAGTGCCAGTACTTGCGTGCAGAATTGCAGTCACGCTCAATGTTACCAATGAGTTCCGAATAAGTCTTGCAGGCTGTATCGAAACCAAAAGATGTCTCTATCTGTGAATTCTTCAGGTCGCCATCGATAGTCTTGGGACAACCGATGACCTGCACACCGTAGTTCTTGGCTGCATAGTACTCAGCAAGTACACAAGCATTGGTGTTAGAGTCGTCGCCACCGATGATGACAATAGCCTTGATGTCCAGTTCGCGAATAATCTCCAAACCCTTTTCAAACTGGTCAACTTTCTCCAGCTTGGTTCTACCAGAACCAATCATGTCGAAGCCACCGGTATTACGGTACTCGTCAATAATCTCCTTTGTCAACTCCATATAATTATGGTCAACCAGTCCACCAGGACCAAGGATGAAACCAAAGAGACGATTCTCTGGATTCAACTTTTTGATTTGATCGAAAAGACCTGTGATGACGTTGTGTCCACCAGGAGCCTGACCACCACTAAGGATGATACCCACGTTCATCTTGGTAGTGTTAGCTTCCGTAGCAGGTACGAACTCCACGATAGGCATACCATAAGTGTTGGGGAACAATTTCTTGATTTCTTCCTGATCGGCGACACTCTGTGTAGGTGAACCTTCCTTGATTTTCACAGCACCCTGAAGTGCCTTAGGCAACTTAGGCTGATAAGCGGCTCTTGCCATCTGCAATGCACTTTTTTCCATAATTGTGTTTAAGTATTTAAATGAATAATGATTTTCAATGTGCAAAAATACGCATTTTCAACGAGAAACGGAAAGAAAAAAATGCTTTTTATATTTTTTTTGATGAAACTCCTTGCTAATTTGGAGATAATTTGCTATCTTTGCTAACTGGAAATTACAAACGAGAACGATTATGGCTAACAAAAGAACACTTAAACATGCTATCAACCTCATTTGTGAGGAGTTGTTTGCAGAAGCAGTGGCAGCTTCACTCTATGGCAACGATCCGAATCGGGATAATGCAGATGCCCTGTTGCAGAGCATTATCCGTTTGCAATCCGACTATATCAGCCGCATCTCGCACGTAGAGCCTGGCATAATGCCAAAGAAGTATTTTAAGATACTACGTATTAGCTTCACAAAGGAAGCCGATGAAATCATTGACCAAATCAACAACCTCTAACTATGTGGAAAAGATTCTGTAACTGGTTGTTGTACAAACACTGGGGGTGGACAGCAGAAATCACAGAAAGCCACCCCGACAAATATATCATTTGCTTAGCACCCCACACGAGTAACTGGGATTTCGTGATGGGTCAGTTGTTTATTGGTGCACAAGGTATGAAAAGCAATTTTCTCATGAAGAAGGAATGGTTCTTTTGGCCACTTGGTCCGCTGTTCCGCTATATCGGCGGTATTCCCGTTTATCGTCAGAAGCACACTAGCATGACCGATGCCATGGCTGAGACAGCCAAAGCTTCTAATGTATTCCACTTGTGTATTACGCCGGAAGGAACACGTTCGCCCAATCCTGACTGGAAAAAGGGGTTTTATTTTATTGCCCTAAAGGCTGGTATGCCAATTCTTCTCTATGGACTTGACTACAAACGCCGTCTGATACAATGTACAAAGACTATCATTCCCTCAGGTAACCTCGAAAAGGACATGCGCGAAATAAAACTCTATTTCAAAGATTTCAAGGGTAAGATCCCGAACAATTTTACTATTGGAGAACTGGAATGAAAAAGCTATTGACATTACTCATCGTAATAGCCCAGACGTTCCATCTGCTTGCACAGTCTTGGGGCGATATCAACTACGAAGGTGCACCGTGGGTTGAGAACGTTTCACTCCCCTATAAAATCACCAAAGGACTGGCCGGTCGCCACCTAACTGTATGGGCCAGTCACGGCAGTTACTACGACATTACGGCGGCCCGATGGCAGTGGCAGCGCCCTACCCTCTTTGCAACGAATGAGGATCTGTTCACGCAGACCATTGTCGTACCATATCTTATCCCCATGCTCGAACGGGCAGGAGCCGTTGTCTTTACCCCACGAGAGCGCGACTGGCAACGTCACGAAGTGATTGTCGACAATGACGATCATCACAATCTGTTTGGCTATCAGGAAAGAGGCTATCGTCAACCATGGCAGGACACAGGACAGAAAGGATTTGCATGGCATGCCGGCCACTACATCGACGGCGAGAATCCCTTTGAAGCAGGCACAGCTCGCATGTCGGAAACGACCACCTCCAAGTCCAAGTATAGCACCATCATCTATCAGCCATCAATCCCAGAAGAAGGCCGTTACGCCGTCTATGTCAGTTACCAGACCGTTGAAGGGAGCATCGACGATGCCCACTACACTGTATGGCACAAAGGAGAGCAGACCGAATTCCGCGTCAACCAGCTGATGGGAGGCAGCACATGGGTGTACTTAGGCACTTTTGATTTCGACAAGGGCTGTAATGAATGGAACTGCGTGACTCTGACCAACCAGAGTCGCCACCGCAACGGTATCGTCACAGCCGACGCCGTCAGGTTCGGCGGAGGCATGGGCAACATAGAACGAGGAGGTATTGTCAGTGGATTGCCCCGGTGTTTAGAGGGAGCTCGCTACTATTGTCAGTGGGCGGGTATGCCCTTTGAGGTCTATAGTTCGAAGAGTGGTCAAAACGACTATGCCGACGACATCAATGTACGTTCCCTGACAGAGAATCTTCTGGCCGGCGGTTCATGCTACGTGCCCAACCGTGAAGGACGCCATGTACCGATGGAGTTGTCCTTGGCTATCCATAGTGATGCAGGCTTCAACCGCGACGGCCGTTCCGTCTATGGTGCACTGACCATCCACACGACCGACAACGACGGTAGCAATGTCTTTGACTGCGAACTGCCACGTTCGATGTCAAGAGACTTGGCACGCGACCTGCTGGACAACCTCGACACTGACATGCAAGCACGCTTCGGCATAGAGTGGCCAAAACGCGAATTGCGCGACAGGAACTACTCTGAGACGCGCTTACCAGAAGTGCCAAGTGCCATCTTCGAAACCATGTCGCACCAGAGTTTCCCCGACATGCGTTACGGTCAAGATCCTAACTTCAAGTTCACGTTGGCCCGTTCCATCTATAAGACTGTCTTGCGATACGTCAATTACATGCACGATGAAGAGTGTACCGTAGCCCCACTGGCTCCTACAGGACTGAAAGCAGAATTCACCAATCGAAAGAAAGGAGAAGTACGGCTATCCTGGCAACCCACGGACGATCCACAAGAACCATCTGCCAAGGCTTCTGGCTTCATTGTCTACACGGCAACAGGAAGCGGTGGTTTCAATAACGGCGAACATGTCAACGACAATTCCTATACACTGCGCCTGCAACCCGGCGTACTCTACTCTTTCCGCATCAGTGCCGTAAACCGCGGAGGCGAAAGTTTTCCTTCTGAAGTCATCTCGGCTCTCTTCAACCACAGGCAGAGCAAGACCATTCTTGTGGTCAACGGTTTCCACCGACTCTCCTCGCCAGCTATCCTTGACGATGAATGGTCACAGGGATTTTTGCTCGACAGGGACATGGGAGTTACTGAAGGTAGAACGGCCGGATGGGCTGGACTGCAACGCTATTTCGCCAAATCAAAGATAGGGGTTTTAGACTCCACTGGATTAGGGTTCGGCTATACGGAGTTGGCAGGCCGCTTCATTGGTGGCAACGACTTCAACTACATCCGCACCCACGCTGAAGCCATCCAGAAAGCTGGCTATTATAACATCATCAGTTGCACCAGCAATCAGATGAACAACTATCAACCAAACGATTGTGATGTCGTAGACCTTATTCTCGGACTGGAATGTAACGACGGACATAGTCTTGTTCCCTACAAGACGTTCACCACCGACATGCAGTTGTGGCTGTCAGATTACGCCCGACAAGGAGGTCGACTTTTTGTCAGCGGTGCCTACGTAGGAAGTGATATGACCTCACCGCAAGACAGCACCTTCTTAGCCAATGTCCTTAAATGCCGCTTTGACGGTAAAAGCGGAACATTAGAAGAGACCATCCATGGCATGGGTACAACACTCAGTTTCTATCGTCAACTCAACGAGAACCACTATGCGGCCCAGCGTCCTGACGTTCTGCAACCTCTTGGTGAAGGAGCCATCCCCGTAATGACCTATTCCGACGGCTATGTTGCTGCCGTGGCCTATGGCAGTCCGAACTATCGGTCATTTACGATGGGATACCCTTTTGAATGTATCAAATCAGCAAGTATGAAATCATCAATCATGCAAGGCATACTAAATTACCTTATTAATAACTAAAATCTACTATTATGTCAAAAATTCAAGCAAATTCATCTGGCACCAGAAGTATCGAAGTAAGCGAAGAACACCTGCAGACCATTGAAGAGTATCAGCTTTTCCGCGACCTCATCGACTCTAACGGCTACGTGGACGAAGCCGTACTCGACAAACTGAAACTGAACATCCGCTCTATGCTGGAATCTGATGCTGGCAAAGACAAACGACTCCTTGACCTATGCCTCGACGTTATTTATCATCCCAACATGAAAGCATTCGGACTGCAGCAACTCGTCATCCTGTTTATCAATTGGAAAAACCGTGGAAACGAAAACTTAGGAATGACTACGCGTGCATTCCAGGGGACACCGTTTAATTAAAGAAGTTAGAGACGTGGAGTACAGGCTGACAGACTTTCTGCCAACCACAAAGAAAGAGTTAGAACTCAGAGGGTGGGATTATGTTGACATTATCTTGTTTTCGGGTGATGCCTATGTTGATCACCCGTCTTTTGGTGTAGCTGTTATAGGCCGTACACTTGAGGCTGCCGGCTATCGCGTAGCCATCGTGCCACAACCTGACTGGCACGGCGATTTCCGCGACTTCAAGAAACTGGGACGGCCACGGTTGTTCTTCGGCATCTCACCCGGCTGTATGGACTCTATGGTCAACAAATACACCGCAGCCCGTCGGTTACGTTCAGAAGATGCCTATAGTCCTGACGGACGTCACGACATGCGGCCAGAATATCCCACTATTGTCTACTCCAAGATTCTGAAACAGCTCTACCCTGACGTGCCCGTCATTCTCGGCGGTATTGAGGCCTCCCTGCGTCGCCTCACTCACTACGACTACTGGCAGGACCGCCTGCGCCCCAGCATTCTCGTCGATTCCGGTGCCGACATGATTACTTATGGCATGGGCGAAAAGGTCACCATCGCCCTTGCCAGCCGTCTCAGCGCGGGCGAGCATATCTGCGACATCCGCGACCTTCCCCAGAGTGTCTATCTCGCCAGCGACGTGCAACCGACAACTGATGACATCGTTCTACACAGCCACGAGGAGTGCCTGCGCGACAAACGTGCCGAGGCAGAGAACTACCGCCACATCGAGGAACAATCCAACATGATGCACGCCCATCGCCTGCTACAACCTTTATGTGAGTTGCAAAAAACTATCGTCGTCAATCCACCCTACCCCCCAATGACCACCGAAGAGCTCGATGCATCGTTCGACCTTCCCTATACGCGTCAACCACACCCCAAGTACAAGGGCAAGCGTATTCCTGCCTACGAGATGATCAAGCACTCTGTCAACATCCACCGAGGCTGCTTTGGTGGCTGTGCTTTCTGTACCATATCGGCCCATCAGGGCAAGTTCATTGCCTGCCGCTCCAAAGAGAGTATATTAAAAGAGGTGAAGCAGGTCATTCAGATGCCCGACTTTAAAGGCTATCTTTCCGACCTCGGCGGACCATCGGCTAATATGTACGGCATGCACGGCCGCAATCTCAACGCCTGTGAAAAATGCAAACGGCCCAGCTGCATCCATCCGCATATATGTCCCAACCTTGACACCAACCATGCTCGCCTGCTCGACATCTATCGCGCCGTCGATGCCCTGCCTGGTATCAAGAAGAGTTTTATAGGCAGCGGTGTACGCTACGACCTTCTTTTATATAAGAGCAAGGACGAAGCCGCTAACCGCGCCTCACAGGAATATACCCGCGAGCTCATCATCCGTCATGTCAGCGGCCGTCTGAAAGTAGCACCTGAGCACACCAGCGACCGCGTGCTCATGCTTATGCGCAAGCCTTCGTTCCAGCAGTTCTATGAGTTCAAGCGCATCTTCGACCACATTAACCAGAAAGAGCATCTTAATCAGCAAATCATTCCCTACTTCATTTCATCACATCCCGGCTGTCGCGAGGAGGACATGGCACAACTGGCTGCCATTACCCGTAAACTGGGGTTCCATCTGGAGCAGGTTCAAGACTTCACGCCTACTCCAATGACCATTGCTACTGAAATGTGGTACACGGGCTACGATCCCTACACACTGGAGCCTGTTTTCTCAGCCAAGACACCCAAGGAGAAAGAAGCCCAGCGACAGTATTTCTTTTGGTATAAGGAACCACAGCATGACCATCATCGAACAAACCGTCGTCCCAAAGAATCCCGCGAAGAAAAGCAAGGACGGAATCGTCGTCACAAATGATTTTATTGCTGCGTACATAAGATTTCGCGTCTGAAATTTGGTAATCAAAAAAAAAAAGCCTACCTTTGCAGCTGATTTCAGCGAAATCAAGGCAGGTTCCGTAGCTCAGCTGGATAGAGCAACAGCCTTCTAAGCTGTGGGTCTCGGGTTCGAATCCCGACGGAATCACCTATAAAATTCAGGAATGTCAGTGCTTATGCTGGTTTCTGAATTTTTATTTTTTTAATTTTGCAGCAGATATGGGAAAAATTATTGTAGCTGGCATAGGTCCTGGAAGTCCAACGGACATCACTCCCGCCGTAATGGAAGCTGTGCGAGAGGCTGATGCCATCGTAGGATATAAATACTATTTCCAGTTCATCGCAGCGTATGTGAAAGAAGGCTGCGAGTGCATTGACACAGGCATGAAGAAGGAACGTGAACGGGCTGAGCAGGCGTTCCTCTTAGCTGAACAAGGCAAGACCGTGGTTGTGATTTCTTCTGGCGATGCCGGGCTGTACGGCATGGCTCCATTGATTTACGAGATGGCAAGAGATCGCCGGACTGGACATCCGTCACAGTCCGATGTAGAGCTTGCCTCCTTGCCCGGTATCTCTGCGTTCCAAAAGGCAGCCTCATTATTAGGCGCTCCCATCGGTCACGACGTATGTATCATTTCCTTGTCCGACCTGATGACGCCGTGGGAGGTCATCGAGCACCGCATCATGGCTGCTGCGGTGGGTGATTTCGTCACAGCCATCTACAACCCCAAGTCACATGGCCGTTACTGGCAATTATATCGTCTTCAAGAGTTGTTTTTACAAAAAAGATCTGAAGACACGCCAGTAGGCTATGTCCGCCAAGCCGGGCGTGAGGAGCAGGAAATCAAAATCACTACCTTAGGCAATTTCAATCCAGAGGACGTGGATATGTTCACAGTCATCCTCATTGGCAATTCTCAGTCGTATATTGCCAATGGAAAGTTCATTACTCCTCGCGGCTATTATCGCCAAGAAGCCCCGCCTTCGGAGGAATTAGGATTGGGCAGCGGACTCCAGCGGACTGACACGGGGTTGGGGAGGTCTATTATGATTGAATCCTTCCGCACCATAGAGAAAGAGCTGAAGCGCAAGGACTACCCTTTAGACCACAAATGGGCATTACTGCACGCCATCCACACAACCGCCGATTTTGACATGGAGGACATCCTCTACACCGACCCGAGTGCAGTGGAACACATCTATAATAAAGTAAAGAACGGCGAACTAAAAACAATTATCACCGATGTTACGATGGTAACCAGCGGTATCCGCAAGGGGGCCCTCCAGCGTTTGGGCATCGAGGCTAAATGCTATTTGCAAGATGCCCGTGTGGCAGAGTTTGCCTCTACTAGCAACATCACTCGCACCCAAGCAGGCATTCGCCTTGCCGTAGAAGAGCATCCTAATGCTCTTTTCGCTTTTGGCAATGCCCCTACGGCCTTGATGGAGCTCTGTGACTTGATTCGCAAGGGCAAGGCCCATCCTGCCGGCATCATTGCCGCCCCGGTCGGCTTTGTGCACGTCCGTGAGTCGAAGCACATGGTGAAGCCTTTCAAGTCCATCCCAAAGATTATTATCGAGGGTCGCAAGGGCGGCAGCAACCTTGCCGCTACCCTTTGCAACGCTATTCTCACTTTTGATGATGCGGAGCAATTAAAACCAGGACGCGACCTATAATAATGCACAATTCACAATGCACCATAAGAAATGAAATTCATCGTCATCGGCATCAGCGACAACCCTGCACCGTGGTTCCCGCCCAAAATACTGGAAATCATACAGAGCGGAATAGTTTTCTCCGGCGGCAAGCGACATCATGAAATTGTAGCACCATTGCTGCCTGAAAATGCAGAATGGATAGACATCATCGTCCCCCTTGATGCCGTTTTCGAAAAATATCGAAGTCTCAGCGGGGTAACAGCTGAGCACACGGTCATCGTCTTTGCCAGCGGCGACCCCCTTTTCTTCGGCTTTGCGAACACGATTATGCGCAAGATGCCTGAGGCCGAAATAGTAGTCTACCCTACTTTTAACTCTCTGCAACTTCTCGCCCATCGCCTCGTGATGCCTTATCATGACATGCGCATCGTGTCGCTGACAGGTCGCCCTTGGTTAGAGTTCGACCGCGTCCTCATTGAGCAAGCCCCAAAGATAGGCATTCTTACCGACAAGGAACACACCCCTGCAGCCATTGCCCAACGTATGCTGGAATATGGATACAAGAACTACATCATGCATGTAGGCGAACACTTAGGGAATCCTGAACAGGAAAGGGTGACGACCCATTCCCTCGTAGATGCCACTCATCGTGACTTCGCAATGCCCAATTGTGTTATCATAGCAGCGGATTCCTGCACAGCAAAAATCTTCGGCATCCCCGATAAGGCGTTCGCCCTCCTCGACGGACGGGAGAAGATGATTACGAAGATGCCGATTCGTCTGCTGACCTTGCAGTCGCTCGAACTGCCGCGTGCGAAGGTTTTCTGGGACATCGGAGCGTGTACGGGTAGCGTCAGCATTGAGGCACGGCTGCTGTTCACCCACCTTCGCATCGTGGCCTTCGAGGTGCGGCCGGAGTGTGAGGCCATCATCCACGAGAACTGCCGCCGCCACGGGGCATCAGGCATCGATGTGCACATTGGCGATTTCCTCATGACAGACATCAACGATCTTCCCCGTCCCGATGCCGTCTTCATAGGCGGTCACGGCGGACGGCTCAAGGACATCATGACCAAGGTGCTGACGGTTCTCAGTCCCGGCGGCATCATTATCTTCAACAGCGTCACCAGTCCCAAGGTCTCTGTCAATAGCCGCCAACTCTGGGATGAGACCTGCGATGCCCTCTCCCTCCGTCAGGAGCCACCCCTGCGCATCCTGCTCAACGACCATAACCCCATCGTCATCCTAAAGGCCAGTTCATCTAAAACACTTTAATGTTATTATGAAAGAAAAACAAGCCACCAACTATTTCGGTCCATTCCTGACCATGGTATTCCTGTTTCTGGTTGTCGGCTTCCTGACTACCGCCAATGGACAGTTCCAAGGACCGCTCAAGGCAGCATACCTCTCTGAAGCCAGTAGTCTGAAGAACACCCTCGCCACGCTCATCACCTTCTCTTGGTTCCTTGCCTATCCCGTCTGCGGCGGCATTGGTGCCAAGTGGGTCAACAGCCAGGGTTACAAGCACACGCTGATTCGCGGACTGCTCGTCATGGTAGCCGGACTGCTGCTATTTTTCCTTTCATCGTGGTTCACGGTGCAGTTCCCCAATGCTCATGTCGGCAGCATTCCCGCCGGATTCTTTATCTTCCTGCTGGGCTCGTTCGTGGTAGGTGCTTCGGTAACCATCCTGCAGGTGGTCATCAACCCCTACTTGACGGCCTGCCACGTTAGAGGCACACAGGCCATCCAGCGCATGGCCATCGGTGGCACGGCCAACAGCATCGGCACCACCGCAGCCCCCTATTTCGTCTCAGGCATCGTGTTCGGCTCTGTGGCAATGGAGGATGTGCAGGTCAGCCAGCTGATGGTGCCGTTCCTCGTGCTGACGGCAGTAGTGGCGGCAATTGCTTTCGTACTGACACGTCTGTCACTGCCCGATATCCAGGGCACTCGTCAAGAGACGGGTGAGAAACTTGAGAAAAGTGTTTGGTCGTTCCGTCACCTAACGCTTGGTGTCGTGGCCATCTTCTGCTACGTGGGCTGCGAGGTGTGCATCGGCATGAATATCAACCTCTACGTGATGGACGACCTCGGACTCAGCGTAGCCACCGCAACGCTGATGGCGACGCTCTACTGGGGCGGACTGCTCGTAGGGCGACTGCTGGGCAGCACGCTCAGCACCATATCGCCCCGCACACAGCTCACCTTCACCACCACGATGGCGAGCCTCTTCGTAGTGGTGGCCATGATGGTCAACAATCCATGGATCCTCGTGGCTGTCGGCTTGTTCCACAGCATCATGTGGGGAGCCATCTTCACACTCTCCGTGACGCAGCTGGGCAAATACACCTCCGTGGCCTCTGGTGTGTTCATGATTGGTGTTGTGGGTGGAGCCATCCTGCCGCTGCTGCAAGGCATCCTTGCCGACTGGTTCGACAGTTGGCGATTCTCGTGGGCACTCGTCCTCATCGGCGAACTCTTCATGCTCTTCTATGCCCTCGTCGGCTCACGGGTAAAGACTGCCGCCACGTTGATGCTCCTTCTCGTCAGCCTCAGCGCGACTTCGCGGAATACCAATGTAATTAAGTTAGACGACGGCTGGCTGTGCCAGTCATCTACACAGGCAGACGGCCGCTGGTATGCAGCTACCGTACCCTCAACGGTAATGGGAGTGCTGACGGCCAACGGCGAATATCCCCGTGTGCTGGAAGAGATGAACTACAAGGTCGTCGACCCACACCGCTTCGATGTGCCCTGGATCTATAGGAAAGACTTCGACCTTGAGCATCTTGACAAGTATGAACACGTGCTGCTCCGCTTCGAGGGCATCAGCTACAGCGCCAACATCTGGCTGAACGACCAGTTGGTGGCTTCACGCGACAGCATCTACGGTCCTTTCCGCATCTTTGAACTCGACGTGACGCCCTTCGCCCGTGAGCACAACACGCTCAAAGTGGAGGTGCATCGTGCCCAGCCTGGCGACCCTAACATCGGTTTCGTGGACTGGAATCCGCGTCCTGCCGACGAGAGCATGGGCCTTGTCCGTCCCGTCAGCGTAAGGCGCACGGGGCCTGTCAGCATTAGCAATCCCTGCGTGAAGTCCCTGGTGAACCTGCAGACGCTCGGCGAGGCGTGGCTGACGGTGGAAACCGATGTCAGGAACCTCAGCGACGAGGAATGGTCGGGTGTACTTACTGGCACACTGGAAGGCGGCAACTTCACCGTACCTCTTATCCTTAAGCCCCACGAGCAGCGCACACTCCGCATCACTACCGACGACACACCTGCACTCCACATCAAGAATCCCCGCCTGTGGTGGTGCCACACGCTGGGCAGTCCTGAACTTTACAGCCTGCACCTGAGCACTGGCAAGAACGACTCACAGATGTCCGACGAGACTACCGTCAGCTTCGGCATCCGCGAGGTGGGCAGCTTCATCACTACTGAAGGCTACCGCGCCTTCACCCTCAACGGCCAACGCATCCTGCTGACAGGTGCCGGATGGACGGACGACATCTTCCTCCGCGACACCCCTGAACGTTACCGTCATCAGTTGCAGATGGTGAAGGACATGAACCTCAACACCATCCGTTTAGAGGGTTTTTGGGGCACATCGCAGGCACTCTACGACCTCTGCGACCGCATGGGCATCCTGATACTGGCGGGCTGGAGCTGCCACTGGGAGTGGCCCGAGTATTTAGGCAAGCCCGTAGACGGGCGCTACGGCGGCATCGTCTCGAAAGAGGATGTTCGTCTGATAGCCGACTCCTACGACGACCAGCTGCGCCTCTTGCGCAATCATCCGTCGATTGTCGCCTGGTTTGTGGGCAGCGACCGTTTGCCTGCTCCTGCGCTGGAGCAGCACTATGAGTGGGCCTGCAAGAAGATTGACGACCGTCCCATTATCAGCTCGGCCAAGGAAATGGAAAGCGACCTGACGGGCACGTCGGGCACAAAGATGGAAGGCCCCTACGAATACGTGGCTCCGGCATACTGGTACAGTAGCGAGGCTCCCGGCGGTGCCTTCGGCTTCAACACCGAGACGGGCATTGGCGCACAGATGCCCGTCAAAGAGTCTCTGGAGCAGATGCTCGGCAAGAACCGCTGGCCGCTCGACTCGGTGTGGGACTATCACTGCACGGGAGCGGCGTCGGCCTTCAATTCGATGAAGACGCTCTGCGAGACCATCGCCGCACGCTATGGCGAGGCTGAAAGTTTGGACAACTTCCTGCGCAAGGCGTATATGGTGAACTACGACGGCACACGGGCCATGTTCGAAGCGTTCCGATACAACTTTCCCCGGGCCACGGGTATTGTGCAGTGGATGCTCAACGGCGCTCGTCCCGGCCTCTACTGGCAACTCTACGACCACTACCTGCGCCCCACGTCGGCCTACTACAGTGTGAAGAAGGCTTGCGAACCTATACAACTAATATATAATTATGGTACGCGTGAGGTTCGGACTGTCAACAGCACACTCAAATCGGTCGACATCAAAGCACGGATGAGAGTCTACGGCATCAGCGGCCGTCTGCTCACGCAGCAGGACAGCATGCTCACCGTCGGTGCCAACAGCTACGCCGACATCTTCAAAGTGGCGTTGACGGAGCCCTACGGCTATCTTTTCCTCTATACAGAGACCGAGGACGGACAGCCACTGTCCGACAACATCTATGCCCTC
The DNA here is from genome assembly GCA_017545045.1 of Prevotella sp. GTDB lineage: Bacteria > Bacteroidota > Bacteroidia > Bacteroidales > Bacteroidaceae > Prevotella. The sequence goes on from JAFYDA010000019.1 coordinate 28,766, forward strand.
ACAAGCGATACCGACACTTTCGACTGGCAGAAGACGGAATGGACGCACACCCCTGCCCTTCACCACGCCGACCACAAAGCTTTCGGTAACACACGGACAGACGCCTGCCGGCTGAAAGAGACTCACCGCACGGAGAACGGCAAGACGCTCGTCACGCTCTACATCAGCAACCCCACCGACCAGGTGGTCTACTTCCTGCGCCTCTCTCTGCGCACACCAAAGGGTCAGCTCATCGACGGCGTCCGCTTCAGCGACAACTACATCACCCTTGAACCTCATGCCACTCGTACCGTCACATGCGAATTTACAGGACAGCAGAAGTTCAAGGCTGTCATCACTAACGAATAACTTCACTCACCAACCGCAAGGAGCAGTAAAATTGAATCGAATAGAAGAATATGAAGATAGTCATCATACAGATTAGTGAAGCGGGACGAGAGGTAGCACTGACGCTTCAAAAAGAAACAGATGCAACTATGATTCCGCGCTCGGAAGTGGGCAGGGAGTGGAAGAAACAGGATGCCTTTATCTTCATCGGAGCAATGGGCATCTGTGTCCGTACCATTGCCCCTTACATCGAAGATAAGCACACAGACCCTGCTGTAGTGTGCATCGACTCGTTGGGACAGAACGTAATCTCCGTGCTTAGCGGACATGTCGGCGGTGCCAACGACCTAACCCGCCGCGTCGCCGACATCCTCGGCGCCAACCCCGTCATCACCACGCAGAGCGATATTGCCGGACTCTGGGCGCTCGACACACTCGCCCAGCGCTTTGGCTGGCACCTGTACGACGACAAGCCTCTGAACAAGAGCATCTTTGCATTCGTCAATCGCCAACCGACCGCCCTTCTGCTGAACACACACGACGAGGGCACTGACTATCTCCTGAGCTCGCTCCCGCCACACGTCACACTGGTCAGAAGCACCGACGAGGTGGATGAGCGCTATTACAAACTATTCATCGTCGTATCGCCTTACTACGAGACTGTGCCCGACACGATTCCCGTCCTGCAATACATCCCAGCCACCGTCACCATCGGCTTCGGCCTCGCACACCAGGCTGGGCCTGCCGAGACCATCTATGAGGAGATTCAACAGACCATCAGCGAAGCAGAATTAGACAAGCTAAATTCCCTACACCCCGCAGCCCGTCTGTGGTGCACCATTGACGTGAAGGCCGACGAGCCGTTTGTTGCTCTCCTCCGCAAGAAGGGCGAGACGGTCCGCTTCTTCACCGCCGGACAGCTCTCCACCGTCGCCGTTCCCAACCCAAGCGAGACCGTCGCGAAGCACGTGGGTACACCCAGCGTCTGCGAGGCTGCGGCCATCCTCGGCTCGAATCACGGAAAGCTCATCATCCCCAAGATGAAGGGCAAGAACTGGACGGCAGCTCTCGCTATCGATTATCAATCACTCCGTAAAAATCCGTGTAAGTCCGCTGCTCATATAGAAATCGTCGGTGCTGGCCCAGGCGACCCCGACTTAGTGAGCGTTCGAGGCAGGAAGATGCTGGAGAAAGCTGACCTGATATTATATGCCGGCTCATTGGTCCCCAAGGCGCTGACAGAATGCCATAAGCCCGGCGCCGTGGTGCGCTCCTCCGCTGACATGAACCTCGAAGAACAGTGCGCCCTGATGAAGGAGCACTACGACAAAGGCCACTTCATCGTCCGCCTGCATACCGGCGATCCCTGCATCTTTGGCGCCATTCAGGAACAGATGGCCTTCTTCGACCGCGAGGGCATGTCTTACCATATCACCCCCGGCATCAGTTCATTCCTTGCCGCTGCCGCCGAGCTGCGCAGCCAGTTCACCATCCCCGAGCGCACGCAGACCATCATCCTGACCCGTGGTGAGGGCCGCACGCCGATGCCGGAAAAAGAGCAGTTGCACCTGCTGGCCCGCAGCCAAAGCACCATGTGCATCTTCCTTTCAGCAGCCATTGTCGATGACGTGCAGCACGAGCTTCTACAGGAATATCCCGAGAATACACCCGTCGCCGCCTGCTACCATTTGACGTGGCCCGACCAGCGCATCTACCGGGGCGTGTTGAAAGACCTGGCAAAGATGGTGCACGACAACCACCTCACCCTGACCACCATGCTCGTCATCGGCGAGGCTATCGACAACCGCGCAGGCCTCTCCGAGCTCTACAACAAGCATTTCACACACATGTATCGGAAGGGGGAAAACCGTACGTAATACCTGGCTGGAACCCTGTTGGAAGCGGACAATAGCCGTTGGCTATCATGATCGCCATCTCTTTCTTGCCAGTTTCGCCCAGTGTCATTGCTTTATTATTCTAATTTTAGAGGCACAAAGTCACCATCAAAGCTGATGGGGTCTCGATGTTGGGAGCGTACATTGACGTACGTCTTGCCCGTTTCATACAGCTCTATGACGTAGTTATAGGTATCCTCATCCGTTTTCATATCAATCTCTATGCGAGACAAGTCCTTCTTTGGCTGCGTTACCTTTATATTCTTGGCTTTTGTCTCGAAATTCAGCCCCTTTGAAGGGGAAATCATTGGAGCTTGATAAGCCTGACCAAAATACGGAAGGTAGCTTCGGACGGAGTCGCCTTTCAATTCTAAATAGAAATCAGATGTGACAGTTCGTGAGCCATATCGCATGGTATTCATTGATGTTATTTCGATGTGCATCTGCCTCGCTGCCACAGCTTCAGCCACAGCTTTCTTCATCTGCTCTTTCCGTTCTGTGCGCTCTTGAAGAGATGCACAGCTGGAGAATATCAGTGAAAATACAATTAATAAACGAGCTGTCTTTATCATTACTCTTTCCGTTTATTACATTTATACTCTAGTCTCCGCCATAGAATCCTGGTGCACCTTCAAGATCCTCATCATAATAGAGAGGATTATCTAGTTCTGGGTCATGTTGGTGCCTGTCATTCTTCGAATAGCAATTGTGCTTTGGTGGTGTGAAACTCAGTTCCGCACCGCAATATGGACAAGTCACATAGTTGCCTTCACCCATAGCGCGAAAAGGCAGTCCACATTCACAGCAGTTTACAACGACACATTTTTCCATAGGTTCTTTAAAAACAAAGCCCCCTTGCGGATGCTTGACCCAAGTATTTATCATACAAGGGGGAATTAGTTTTTTTTAAGTTGTTCTTTCACAACTGACCCAAGGATTTTGCATCCAAAGGGGATTCTGCTGTAAAGATAGGAAAATTTTCTGAAACTTCCAAATTCTCGAGTAAATATTTATTCGTTTTCGATTAATTCTTCACCCATACGATATTTGATGCGGTCGATTTCCTGATAAACTCCTTCTTCAAGCTGTACAAACTGCTTTGCTCCGTTACGCCGACAAAAAGAATGTCGTCAGCCATTTCGCAGATGTAGCGGTTACGGGCTAATGCTGTTGCTTTCGATTGCCGTGTGGCTGTCGTGGCAGAGATAATGAGTAGGCGATTTTCAGTTATAGCATCTTTCATTTCGTCTGGAACTACCTTATACATTTGCCTGGCTAACACAAGGATGATGGGGCATTTGGTTTTCAGAAGGAAGTGCAGCACATCTTTTTCCAATTTACTGCTAAAGCCACTCACGACACCCCCCTCATGCTCTCCCGCAGCCCAGTCATAGCAGCGTAGCACCATATCCGGTGGTATGGTGCTGGAAGCCAAGAATGCTGTTTTCTTTAGCTTTAACAGTTCCTTGTTGCCAAGATATTCCATACCGGCTATATCCAGTTTTCAGGTCTCGTTAGTTTATGACCATTGGGAAGAATTACCTCTTCAGGTAATGATGATTGAACGAATCTTGCCTTATAATGTTCGA
>JAFYDA010000020.1 GCA_017545045.1 Prevotella sp.
ATACGCATACTGCGACATGGCACCGACAAATCCACCGCAGCCGTAGGTCTGGTTCCATGTGTTCGGGTTGCAGATGAGTCCGTCGAACACGCAGCCCGTGATGTGGCATTGGTTGTATTGCGAACTCAGGAGACCCACGAAGCCGCCATTAAAGGTAGTGCCACTGACGGTGCTGCTGATTTGGGTGCTCACGCGGCAGTTCTCGATGGTGAGTTTGCCGTTGGCAGAGCCTACCAGACCGCCCATGTAGTTCCAATTACCGCCATCAATCTGTCCCGTTGCGTGCAAGTTGCGGATGGTGGCACCGTTAGTGGTGCAGAAAGGAGCGCAATTAGGCATATCGGCAGTATAGTTGAAGGTCAGCGTATGGCCATCGCCGTCGAACGTTCCCTTGAATGGGTATTTTCCGCTGCCCGCCATCGTTGTCACGGTGATGTCGTCATCCAGCATCACGGTCTTGCCGCTGAAGCCGTTCAAATCAGCATCGACATCCATGCGCTGACAGAAGTAGTTCCAGCCCTCGGCAGTCTTGATGGTGTAGGTGTCGCCGCTCTGCGTGATGTTGTTTTCATTCAGCGGATACGTGAACGTAGCGCTGAGGTTCACGTCCTCCGCGGGCATGTTGAACGTGTAGGTGTTTCCACTTTTGGTGTAGGCAATGTTATTGCCCGATGTCGCGCCCGTCAGGGTCAGCACATCAAGAGTCTCGTCCATCTGCTGGGTATAGGTGATGGTCACCGCTTCGCCCTCCATAGCCGAGGTTGGGCTGACGCTGAACTGCGAGTAGCTGTTGTTGACCTTGTGCCCTTCCACGATGTTGAAGTCCTTGGTCAATGTATAGTCTCTGCCGTCAACAGTGACATTGACGCTTGCCGTGTAATTGCCAGCTATATAAGGTATTTTTGATGTTGTCTCGTTGGTCGTCTTGTTTGTGAAGGTGATGGCCTCCGCAGTAGCAGAAAGTCCTGTCTGTTCCTTGAATTCAAACAAATTCAGCGAAGGTTGGCTAGAAGGAGCCTGCTCGATTGTACAATCGTTAGCAGTGAGCGTCAAAGAGGCCTGACGGTTGGTGAGGTTACACTCGTGTCCTGCTCCATTGTTGGTACAAGTGACGGTCAGCGTACTGCCGCTGAATGTCGAAGGATTAGGAAACGAGAACGTATGCTGAGGGTCGACAGCAATCTCCTTTTCATAGGTTACGGCAATATAGCTATTGCTTGTGTCAAATTTAAAGAACTGTAAATCTGGTGCTGTTTGTCCAATTGCCTGTCTGAACATTATTTTAAGTGGTGCACCAGATGATACATTCATATTGCCTACATAAGTAACATCACCGGAATATGTTGATTCACTTTCCCAGGACTGATAGGCAGTTCCACCATTGCTTTTCTCAAGCAGGTTACTCATGCTTGTGCCAACATAGAGACATAATCCGGTTCGGGCGAATGCAAATGTTTTGAGTTCAACCTTAGTTACTTTGCCCGTAATGTTGGGGAAAGAAATCTCCGTATAGTATGAGTCAGTAACCAAATGGGAACTTGAACTTGAAGTCTTAATTGATGTTCTATTCCTATTGTTGTACCAGACCATGTCATTATTCAAGACCATTGTGTAGCCATTGCCATTAGTCAGTGTGCTGCCAGATATTGTGAGCACGCCGTTCATCGGCCACGTCTCGGTGACTTCTTCCGTAGCAGCCATCGCCGTCTGCGCCATCGTGAGCATCACGGCGAGGGTGAGGATGAGATTGAATTTCTGTCTTAACTTTCTCATTTTCTTTTTAATTGTTTATGTTTAATGGTTTAACTTTATTACTATCTCAGTTTGCCTTTGCCATCCAGATATATGGTGAAGGTCTCCCACTGCACGGCATTCTTCTTGATATTGGCCTGCGTGCGCTCGTCGTCGATGAACTGGGCAGGATAGCAGTCATGTAGGTAGTAGCGGGGATTGTCGGCATCCTCGCCAATCACTGAATAATGAAGCACAAGGTCGTAGAATATGCGACTGTCTATGTCGGATACGAAGCGGCTGACCTCGAACAGTACGTCCTCGCCGAGGTTGAACTCCAGCTTCACTTTATTATAGTTCTTCATCAGCTTCGTGTAAAGCTGCTCGTCCTGCTTCTTGAAGCGGATTTCGCGGGTGCTGACGTTGAACCACTCTATGTCGTCCTCGGTGAAGAGGGTGTCGATGGCGGCAGTCGCGCCCCTTGTATCGCCGCCCGCCTCGCAGACGAAGAACCTGGTCTGCTCTACGGGGTCTGTCGTCAACGGCTTGTCCTGCTCGTTGTCACTATTGCTGCATGAGACGATGAACATGGCAGCAACCATCACGAAGATGTTTCTACAGAAAGTCAGATTTTTCATTGTTGTAAATGTTTGATGGTTTATACATTATATATTATATGAGTTTTCGATAGGGTACAGAAACACGGCGGCTTGCCCTGCATTCGTACAGAGCAAGCCGTATATCGCCATCGCGCGCCGACACAAGTGTCGTCGCACAATGTCTTTTTAGTTTCTAAAGAAATATAGTGAGTGAGTGAGTGAGTGAGTTAACAAATTATTTGGAATCTCCAAACAATTCGCGTTAAACAATGTTATCACTTCAATCATTCTCATCCCTGAAATCTCTGTTAATGTCGGTCGGTTGGTTGGTGTATTACTGCGGAATCTTCCTTATCTTTTCAGGGCGCAGCACAGCTATGCCCGGAAGAAAGCGGTAGTCCTTGTAGTTGTTGGTCACGACGATGTAGCACCTCTGCTTCTTCGCCAGTACGAACTGTACGTTGTCCTCGATGTCGACGCCCGTCTCAACGAGAGCGGCGTCTATGTCGCGAGCCGTGAAGTCGATAATGTTGAAGCGGTGCTGCAGTTCGCGCACCACGCTGATAATCTCCTCGTTCGATTTCTTTTTCTGATAGACGGAAATCAACTGCGAGACGCTAAGCGTCGAGATATAGAGTTTCTTGCCCGTCAGCGCGAATAGGTAGTGCAGACAGTCTGCGTCCTTCTGGTAACGGGCATCGCCGCTGTAGCCTCCCACGAGGACGTTGGTGTCCACGAATACGTGGTTGGGATTGAATTTAAGCGCTTGCTTCGTCATCGTTCAGAATACAAGGTTGGGGAACTGGGCCTTCTCCTGTTCCGTGAGTTCGTCAATCTTGCCGGCCATCCAAACACCGAGCAGGAAGTCCACGAGTTCCTTACGCTTGAGTCCATTTTTCTGTAACAGCAGTTCGAGCACGCCGCGGCGCTCCTTCTCCACTTGTTTCTGTTTCTCGCTCATATCTTTTGTTGTTTAGTGAATTTACGCCGCAAGGACGGTGCAAGCCGAGAGCAATGGAGCTCGCTCCAATTGCCGAGGTGCAGCCCGTTCTCGCAACTTCGGTTGCAAAGGTACGCATTTTTTTGCACATTCGTAGCAATTCTTCGGAAAAAAAGTAGCGCGAGCAAAAAAATCGCTCGCGCCTTACGTGCTTGCTTACCCACCAATCTTCGGTTTCAATTCGTCGGGCGACTCGTTGGTAAACATGTCGACACGGGGGGCCTCACGTTCGAAGAGGTGACGGATGACATCCACATCGAGTTGCAACGAGGGATTGAAGTCGCTGCTCTGCATATAGCGCAGAATGCTGTAGCGCAGTTGGCGGGCTACTGGCTTTTGGCTATTAGCTGTTTGCTGTTTGCCGACGGGAAGGGTAGTCATGAGCAGGCGTCCTTTCAAGACACGGGCCTCGATGAGCATGCCAAGTTTACGGCTGACGTGCCATGTGTCGATGGGCTGCACGATGGGCTGGTAGTCCTTAGGGAACTCGGCGAGGTTCATGACCTGCGTACGGTTCGTGAGTTCCCACCAGTTCAGGTTCTGCCAGTCGTCGGTGGGGAAGTCGCGGAATACGGGATGCGTATTCTGGATATAGGCTCCCGTAGTATGGGGTGGACGCATCTTAAACCACGAGGTATTCCAGAACACAGGCGTGAAGGTGTGGCGCACGTCGTTGCCGTAACGGATCTTGCCACCGGCGCAAATCAGCACGGTGCCGCCTTTCTTCAAGACTTTCAGCGCCTTGGCATCCAGCGTATCGGTCTCGTAGAAATCTCTCATTTTCTCATTATCTTCATTTCCCAATTCCTTGGGATAAACCCAGAAGTCCCAGCTGTTTTTAATGTTTTCGGAGAATTGCACCAACAGCGTCAACTTGCGGGGCGTGGTGACAGCGGCAAGCTGCTGCCGGACAGTTCCAAGGGGGATGTTCTTGCCTGTCGGCAATGTACCGGAAAACAAATCGCCCTGACTCATAATGCTGTCGCCATCCTTGATGATATAGGTGGCACGGGCATCCGTCAGACTGGTCACGAAAGCATTATACGCCTCGACGGGGACCTGCAGCGTCTCGTCGTTGGTATAGACAAACTTGGGGAAACGAGCCAAGGGTACAATGGCGCTACAGAACTGACGCCAGTCTTCAGCCGTACAATAGCCCTTCTCATGCCAGTGCACATTGAGTGGACCAACGAGGGCCGTTCCCTGACCGCTGTAGTCGTTGAGTCCTAAGAGTTGGAAGCCGGCATAGTCCTTGGTACGCAGGTTGCGCTCAATCTCGTATTTGTAGCAGAGTGTCTGCAGGCGCCCACTGGCCATCAGGAACTTTTCGGCCTGCGAGGCCATGCCGTTATCGCGCAACAGGTCGCGGAACAGCTCGAAATTTTTGGCCTTGTAGGCGCCTGTATATTGCGGAATCTCCGAGAAATCGGGGAAGGCGCACCACTGTCCCTGTTCGTGGGC
>JAFYDA010000127.1 GCA_017545045.1 Prevotella sp.
AACTGCAACGACCTACGCACCAGCAGGACGTCCAGACCTGGCTGATGCAGAGTTGGCACAGGTGGAGGTACTTGAGAGTTATTTGCCGAAACAACTTTCCCAAGAGGAGATAGAGGCAGAGGTGAAGAAAATCATTGCTGAGGTTGGAGCCACAAGTATGAAGGAGATGGGAAAGGTAATGGGCACTGCCAGCAAGCAGTTGGCAGGAAAGGCTGATGGACGAGTCATCTCTGAGATTGTGAAGAAACTCTTGGCATAAACTTAATTCTATGTCTAAAATTAGTGGCACAATAATGGCACGGAGCACTGTAACTCGCTGGTACTCAGTATGTGCTTTAAACTTCAACGAGGATGAGTATTAAGCCTAAATGAAGCTATCAGAGCTGAAAACAGGTGAACGTGGCGTCATCGTCAAGGTGGCGGGTCACGGAGGCTTCCGAAAGCGCATCGTGGAGATGGGCTTTATTAAGGGAAAGGCGATAGAGGTGCTGCTGAACGCACCGCTACAGGATCCCGTGAAATACAGGATCATGGGCTACGAGGTGTCGCTTCGCCATCATGAGGCCGACATGATTGAAGTGATGACGGAGGCTGATGCTCGCCGTGCGAATAATGTTGCAGGAGCGGCTACTGCCGACAAGAAGGTGATAACAGAGGCACACCTGCGTCACGAAGCTTTCCGTGAGCGTCGTCATCTGAACGTGGCGCTGGTGGGCAATCCGAACTGCGGCAAGACATCGCTCTTCAACTACGCATCGGGTGCCCATGCCCATGTGGGCAACTACAGTGGCGTGACGGTGGATGCCTCGGAAGCTAAGGCGCACTTCTACGGCTACGACTTCTCGCTGACGGACCTTCCTGGCACTTATTCGCTGTCGTGCTATTCGCCTGAGGAACTTTATGTGCGCAAGCATCTGGTAGAGCAGATGCCCGACGTGGTCATCAATGTGATTGACGCCTCGAACCTGGAGCGTAATCTCTATCTGACGACTCAGTTGGTGGATATGAACGTACGCATGGTGTGCGCACTGAACATGTACGACGAATTCGAGCGCCGTGGCGACAGTGTGGACATCAAGACGCTCTCAATGCTGTTCGGCATGCCGATGGTTCCAACGTCGTTTAAGACGGGTATGGGCGTGAAGGACCTGTTCAAGGCTGTTATCCGCGTGTATGAAACGCAGGAAGCCTCACGTCACATCCACATCAACTACGGTCATGAGATAGAGAACGGCATCAGCCACATACAGAAGTTCCTGAAGGCTGACGAGCATATACGCCAGCGTTATTCGACGCGCTATCTGGCTATCAAGCTGCTGGAGAATGACCCCGATATCACGCAGTACGTGGGTCAGCATTTTGCTGATGAGCACCGTCCGGAGGATCGCAAAAAGCTGTTGGCTGTGCGCAATCACGCCGCCAACCGTGTGTTGGAAGAAACCGGTAGCGACTCTGAGACGGCCATCATGGATGCCAAGTATGGCTTTATCAACGGTGCGCTGACCGAGGCCGGCTACCGGACGGGTACGAAAGAGAACATCTACCGCAATACGCACATGATAGACAATGTGCTGTCGAACAAATACATCGGTTTTCCCATTTTCTTCCTGATACTGTTTGTGATGTTCCAGACCACGTTTGCCCTTGGTCAGTATCCGATGGACTGGATAGATGCAGGCGTGGGGTGGCTGGGCGACTGGATAGGTTCGACGATGGCTGAGGGACCGCTGCGCTCGATGCTGGTCGACGGCGTCATTGGCGGTGTGGGGTCGGTGATTGTGTTCCTGCCGCAGATTCTGATACTCTACTTCTTCATCTCGCTGATGGAGGACTCGGGCTACATGGCGCGTGCTGCCTTCATCATGGACCGTCTGATGCACAAGATGGGGCTGCACGGCAAGTCGTTCATTCCGCTGGTCATGGGCTTCGGCTGCAATGTGCCAGCAGTGATGGCTACCCGCACCATAGAGAGTCGCCGTTCGCGCCTGATAACGATGATGGTGCTGCCGTTTATGTCGTGCTCGGCGCGCCTGCCTATATATATTATGGTGACGGGCATGTTCTTTGCGGCTCAATACCGGTCGCTGGTCATGATCTCACTCTATGCGGTAGGCATCCTCGTGTCGGTAGTCGTGAGCAATGTCTTGTCGCGCTCTGTACTGAAGGGCGAGGACACGCCGTTTGTGATGGAGCTGCCACCCTACCGCTGGCCTACGGCCAAGGCGATAGTGCGTCACACGTGGGAGAAAGGTAAGGAATACTTGAAGAAGATGGGCGGCATCATCCTTGTGGCCAGCATCATCGTTTGGGCACTGGGCTATTTCGGCTCGATGGGCATTGCGCCCTCGCTGGCCGAGAGCTTCATAGGCCGTATGGGGCAGGCTATTGAGCCGCTGTTCTCGCTGCAGGGCTTCAACTGGCAGCTCGATGTGTCGCTCATTGCCGGTGTGGGTGCCAAGGAGATTGTGGCTTCAACGATGGGTGTCTTGGGGGGCTTCGAAGGCATTACGCCGCTGGCGGCCTACGCCTACCTGCTCTTCGTACTGCTCTACTTCCCTTGTTTGGCTACAATTGTTGCTATTAAGCATGAGACGGGCTCCTGGCGATGGGCCGTCACGGCCGCCGTCTATACAACATGCGTGGCCTGGGTGGTTTCGGTGTTGGTTTATCAGGTGGGGAGGTTGCTGGTGTAATCGATGTCTGCACGGGTGAACCGTGCTGCGCGACCGTTCTTTCTTTTACTCTTCGATGTGCGAAAGGGAGTGGGCAAACGACGTGAAGAAGTTGGTGATGGTTTCTGCGGGGTAGTACCTGAAGTATTTGGCCGATCGGCGCACGTGCCACAGCATGGCTGAAGAGTTTGAGGTGTGTACGAAGATGTTTTTCCCCTGCGAAAAGTACCATTCCTCAGCGTGTGAATTCTTTTGACGCAGCATGTCGCGGATGACTTGCTCCATCTGCTCGTCTGCTACAGGTTTCATGAAAGGCAGTTCCTCTGGCTCGAAGTGCATCAGCTTGACCAGCATCATGGCGGCCAGTTGAGTCATCGGCTCTAACCGTAGCTGCTTGATCCACTGATTGAGTGTGGTGAAGTCTATCCTGTTTGACGATTGTCGTAGGAACACGCCCAGTTCAGTGATGCGCTTGACGGGGATTCCTGCATTCATGATGAACCGGCAGGTGCCCAGCAGGTGGAGTAGGGCAGTGCGCGTCTCCGTGTTCGAATCTTCTGAGTCGAGAATGTTCTGCAGCGTGTGGTTCAGCACGGGATTCGTCAGGTGGTCGGCCATCAGCAAATCGTTCTCGTCCTCTGAGTCTGACGTTTGTTCGTCAGCCGTCTTTTCTTTGTTCCACTTCTCTTTCAGCTGGGCTGGAATCTGTAGGAAGAACTGATCTTGGCATCGCTCTATACCTTTATATATGATAGGTTCCACATCGTGCATCACCGACATCTGATAGAGCCGGTTCCACTTCCATGCCGACAGCGGCTCGATTTGTTCCTTTGTATTGAAAGCACCTGAACGTAGCAGGCGATAAAAGTTTCTCTCCGTGATGTTCATGAGTATTTTCTTGGATAACGTAGCAGGATGGCCATCAATGCTGTAATGCCGATGGCATAAGGATAATAGAGGTGGGGTAGGATAGCTACAGGGTTGAGGCTAGCCAGTCCTGCAGCCATGAGCATCTGTGCGCCATAGGGGATGAGCCCCTGTGTGAAGCACGAGAAGGTGTCGAGAATAGAGGCAGACTTGCGGTTGTCGATGCCGAAGCGGTCGCCGATGTGTTTGGCAATACCGCCGACGGTGATGATGGCTACGGTGTTGTTGGCGGTACAGACGTTGACTATCGATACCAATGCCGCTATCGACAGTTCGGCACCACGCTTACCTGTGACGTGACGGGTCAGCAGACGGATGATATAGTCGATGCCACCCTGCTGTTTGATGATTTCCAGAAGTCCGCCCGCCATCATGGTGATGATAATCAGTTCGCCCATGCCGACAATACCGTCGCCCATGGCACTGAACCATCCATAGATGTCGTAGCTGCCGTTGAGGAGTCCGATGACTCCTGTCAGCATAAGTCCTAAAGTGAGAACGGCCATGACGTTCATGCCAAATAGTGCTGTAATAAGTACGACGAGATAGGGGATGACCTTCACGGGTTCCAGGGCGGGAAGGTCTGCAGGAGCATGGACGTTGGCTCCAGTCACGATGTAGATGATAAGGACTACCAGTGCTGCCGGCATGACGAGGAAGAAATTGACACGGAACTTGTCGCTCAGTTTACAGCCCTGTGTTTGAGTAGCGGCGATGGTGGTGTCGCTGATGAACGACAGATTGTCGCCGAAGAACGAACCGCCGACCACGATGGCTGTCATCATGGCTACCGATGTACCCGTCTGCTCAGCCACACCAGCTGCAATGGGAGTCAGTGCCACGATGGTGCCCACTGAGGTGCCGATGCTTAGGGAGATGAAGCAGGCGGCGATAAAAAGGCCCGCCAACAGCAGCTGAGGCGGCAGCAGTGCCAGCGTCAGGTTTACCGTGGCGTCGATGCTGCCCATCACCTTGGCCGAATGGGCAAAAGCTCCTGCCAGAATAAAAATCCATATCATGAGCATCATCTGTCCTGTTGATGCTCCTTTTGAAAAGGTGTCAATACGTTTCTTCAAAGGCATGCCGCCACTGATGATAACAGCATAAATACTGGCCACCATGAACGCTACGGTGATGGGAACCTTGTAGAAGTCGCCAGCAATGATACTCGTGACCAGATACAAGGCGATGAACACCACAAGCGGTGATAGTGCAATGAGACCTTTCTTCAACATCTTTACAACGTGACGCCGTTTTTGAAAATGCTGATTTCGTGGTAACCGTTTTCTTCGTTGCGGGCACGCTCGCCTGAGGCCACGGCCAGCACTTTGTCAATGAATTCGGGTACGATTTCCTGCATAGTGCGGCCTTCTACCAGCTGTCCGGCAGAGAAGTCAATCCACTGCGGCTTATTCTTGGCGAGTGTGGGATTGGTGGCAATCTTCATGGTGGGAACGAAGGTGCCAAACGGCGTGCCGCGTCCTGTGGTGAACAGCACCAGATGACAGCCGCAGGAAGCCAATGCCGTGGCAGCCACAAGGTCGTTACCAGGAGCCGACAGTAGGTTGAGCCCCTTGGCCGTCAGACGGTCGCCGTACTCCATGACGCCACTGACGGGGGCCTTGCCACACTTCTGCGTACAGCCGAGAGCTTTGTCTTCGAGCGTCGAGATACCGCCGGCCTTGTTGCCAGGTGAAGGATTCTCACCCACGGGCTCACCGTGACTCAGGTAATAGTTTTTGAAATGATTAATCATCGATACAGTCTGCTCAAAGAGTTCCGGCGTTTGACAGCGGTTCATGAGGATGGTCTCGGCGCCAAACATTTCGGGTACTTCTGTCAGTACGCTGGTACCGCCCTGTGCTACAAGCCAGTCGCTGAACTCGCCTACCAGCGGATTGGCCGTGATACCACTGAATCCGTCGCTACCGCCGCACTTCAGACCGACGCGCAGTTCAGAGACGGACACCTCCTCGCGGCGGTCCTGAGAAGCAATGGCGTAGAGCTCACGAAGAATCTGCATGCCAGCTTCCACCTCGTCGCCATCCACCTTCTGCGTAACCAACAGACGGATGCGTGACTGGTCGTAGTCGCCGAGCATCTTCATGAAGTCGTCGGGCTGGTTGTTCTCACAGCCGAGGCTCAGCACCAATACGCCGCCAGCATTGGGGTGGAGGCAGATGTCGCGCAGCACCTTGCGGGTGTTCTCGTGGTCATCGGACAATTGTGAACAGCCGTAGTTATGATGCCAGGCGTGGATGCCGTCAATGTTCTTGCAGCCCGTTTCCTGCATCAGTTTGTGAACGAGCCGTTCGGCTATGCCGTTGACGCAGCCCACGGTGGGCACTATCCAAATCTCGTTGCGTACGCCAACGTCACCGTTTTTGCGGCGATAGCCTTTGAAGGTGCGATGCTCAACGGGAATGCCCAGTTCTTCGTTCACGGGTTGGTAGGTGTATTCCAGTGTTCCGCTGAGGTTGGTCTTCAGGTTGTTCTCATTCACCCATTCGCCGGCCTTCATGTCACGAAGGGCATGGCCAATAGGGTAGCCGTACTTGATGATGTTCTCGCCTTCTTTGATATCGTGCAGCAGTACTTTGTGGCCTGCCGGCACGTCTTCGGCCAGTACAACACTTTCGCCGCCGACCTCGATGATGTCGTCTTTCTTCTTGGCTGCAAGACAGACAACGACAGAGTCTGCCGGATTGATTTTTATGAACGTAGTTTGCATAGCAGTTAGTGTGTAAGTGCTTAATTAGCCTCTGAATGTGCGTCGATAGAACTCTACGTTCTCCTTCGTCAGAATCTCAATGGGCATATAATTCACGGGATTCACCTTTTTCTTCAGCACAATAGCCTCGAAGAGCGACTCAATGCACGAGTAACCCTGGCGGTAGGCGTGTTGGGCGATGAGAAAGGAAATGCTGCCTTCGCGTACGCATACTTCGTTTTTGGGTACCATGTCGTAGCCCATAATCTGTATGTCGCGGCGATTGGAATGGAGCAGGAATTCACCCACGAGGTGGGCCTTGGAGTTGAACGTGATGCAGTGGTGTATCTGTGGGTGTTTTTTGAAGAAGTCTTCCAGGATTTTCTCGTAGTTTTCGGGCTTCTCGTCCAAAGGAAGGTTTACCTCTATGATTTTGATGTCGGGGAAGTGGTCGCGCATGTAGTGGCGGAATCCCGTCTCACGATTCTCTTGTTGCTTGGAGGCGACGTTGCCGTTACGCATCTGCTTCATCATCATAATCTCCTTCTCCTTGCCGGCAATGAGCATCAGCATGCGGGCGGCAAAGTAACCGCTTTGGAATGAGTCCTGACCGTAGAACGACAATGGTCGGAGATCGGGCATGTATGAGTCGAGCAAGATGAAGGGGATTTTTCGCTCGTGCAACTTGTCGGTGAAATTGCGCGTTACTTCCAACGTTGACGGTACCACGATGACACCGTCAGGGTTCTGACTTAGGCATTCCGTCGTAGCTTTCTCGAACGTCTTTGTGTCAAACCGCTTGTAATACATGAACTCTACGGAAATACCAAAGTCGCGGCGATGGTCACAGGAGGCGAGACAGCCTTCCTCAATCTCTTCCCAGTAGGCTTCCGACTCATGCTTTGGCAACAGGCAGTAGAATGTGTATGTCTTGTTGTAGGCCAATGCTGAGGCATACATGTTTGGCCTGTAGTCCATCTCTCCTAATGCTTTGTTGACTTTATCTAAGGCTTTCTTCGATACGTTGGGGCGGTTGTGCAGGACGCGGTCTACCGTACCTACCGAGACACCAGCGCGTTCAGCAATATCTTTGATTCTGATATTTTCCTTTGCCATATAATTTGTAGCTTCTTTATATCCTTTAACTTCTTAAAATGTTGCAAAGGTAGGCAAAAATTTTGATACTTCCAAATTTTGTTGTAACTTTGCAGGCTGTTTAGAGAAAGACAAATGATGAATCAAGAGAATCAGAGAAAGAATCCATTCTTTGAGCCCTATAACACGCCGCACGATACGGTTCCTTTTGACCGTATCCGTTTGGAGGATTTTGAGGAAGCCTTTATGGAGGGTATACGCCGTGACAACGAACAGATAGAGAAGATTATCAATAACCTGGAGAAGCCGACGTTTGATAATACGATCATCAGTGTCGACGACGAGAAGGATAATTATTACGATTTGCTCTCGCGCACGTCGTCGGTGTTTTTCAATCTGCTGTCGGCAGAGACGAACGACGATATGGATGCCTTGGCGCAGAAAATGTCGCCCATTCTGACAAAGCATGCCAATGACATCCGTCTCAATGGACGGCTCTTTGAACGTATCAAGTACGTACACCGTCACCACCGCAAGCTTACTGCCGAAGAAAAAATGCTGCTTGATAACTGCTATGACGGCTTTGTACGCAGTGGTGCGCTCCTCGATGATGCCGGTAAGGAACGTTTGCGCCAGCTGACGGAAGAGGCTTCAATGCTGGGTCTGCAGTTCTCGCAGAACCTTTTGAAGGAACAGAAAGCCTTCACGCTACATTTGACCGACGAGGCTCAGCTTGACGGACTGCCCGACACAGCCCGTGAGGCAGCGGCATTAGCAGCAAAGGAGCGTGGCTTGGACGGCTGGCTCTTTACGCTCGATTATCCCTCCTTTTCACCGTTTATGACATATTCGACACAGCGCGAACTGCGCCGTCAGCTCTATATGGCACGTAACACGGAGTGTATCCATGATAATACGGAGAACAACCTCGGCATCTGTAAGCGGCTTATCAACCTGCGCCGTGAGATAGCACAGCTTTTAGGCAGCAAGACGTATGCTGACTATGTGCTGAAACACCGTATGGCCGGTAATGTCCGCAACGTCTACAAACTGTTGAACGACCTTATTGACGCTTATAAGCCGACGGCAATCAAGGAACGTGAGGAACTCCAGAAAATGGCTCAGAAGACGGAAGGGAAGGACTTCAGGCTGGAGCCGTGGGACATGGGCTTTTACTCGCACAAACTGCAGATGAAGAAGTTCAACATCGATGCCGAGATGTTGCGTCCGTATTTCCAGTTAGACAAGGTCATCAGCGGCGTCTTCGGACTGGCCACCCGTCTCTACGGCATTACTTTTAAGGAAAATCCCGACATTCCCGTCTACCATCCTGACGTGAAGGCCTACGAGGTGTTTGACAGGGACGGCTCTTTTCTGGCTGTCTTCTATGCCGATTTCCATCCCCGTCAAGGCAAACAGGGTGGGGCCTGGATGACAGAATATCAAGGACAGTGGAAGGAGCGTACCGACATCCATCGACCCTTTGGCCCTGATAACTGCAAGAACGTGCGTCCCCATGTCTCTGTTGTGATGAACCTGACAAAGCCTACCGTTGAAAAACCGGCCTTGCTGACGCTTGGCGAGGTAGAGACCTTCCTGCATGAGTTCGGACATTCGCTGCACGGCATGTTTGCCAACACCCGTTTCGAGAGTCTTTCGGGCACCAACGTATGGTGGGACTTCGTTGAACTGCCGTCGCAGTTCATGGAGAACTTTGCAGTAGAGAAAGAGTTCTTGCGCACCTTTGCCTTCCACTACGAGACAGGCGAACCTTTGCCTGACGAGCTGATAAACCGCATTGTCCGTAGCCGTAACTTCATGACCGCCACAGCCTGCCTGCGTCAGGTGTCGTTCGGACTGCTCGACATGGCCTATTATACGAAGAAGGACGAATTTACAGACGATATTATCCCCTTCGAGAAGAAGGCATGGAAGAAAGCTATTCTCGGTGAACAGCGCATGGACACCTGTATGACCGTGCAGTTCTCGCATATTATGGCAGGTGGCTATGCTGCCGGCTACTATAGCTATAAGTGGGCCGAAGTGCTCGACGCCGATGCCTTTGCCGTCTTCAAGCGCGAGGGCATCTTCAATCCTCAGACGGCACAGCGCTTCCGTGACTGTGTCCTGTCGAAGGGTGGCACGGAGAACCCGATGGTATTATATAAAAGGTTTAGGGGCGGTGAACCTACGATAGATGCGCTATTGAAGAGGACGGGAATAAAAGCCCACCCAAGCCCTCCCAAGGGGAGGAGTGATTGCTAACACAAAAGAATAAAGAAGGACTAAAGTAATATGGCTGATAATGATATTAAACATCCCTCCCTTGGGGAGGACTTGGGTAGGCTCTCCAAGCAAGCAAAACTGGATGAGCGCTACTTGCGTATGGCCCGTATCTGGGCCGAGAATTCGTACTGCCAGCGGCGGCAGGTTGGTGCCTTGGTCGTCAAGGACAAGATGATTATCAGCGACGGCTATAATGGAACACCGACGGGCTTTGAGAACATTTGCGAGGACGAGAACAACGTGTCGAAGCCTTACGTGCTACATGCTGAGGCGAATGCCATAACCAAGCTGGCCCGCTCGAATAACAATTCCGACAATGCCACCATCTATATCACCGCCTCGCCCTGTATTGAGTGTGCCAAACTCATTATTCAGGCCGGTATACGCCGCGTCGTCTATGGTGAGAAGTATCGGTTGACCGATGGCATTGAACTCCTTGAACGGGCTGGCATAGAAGTCGTATATTTAGGAGAATGATATATGAGCAGAAATAAATCTAATCGCTTCATGCCTTTGTGGTTGGCAGTAAGTGTGGTGGTGGGAATTTTCATCGGCACGTTCTTTGCCAACCGTTTCTCTGGCAACCGGCTGAGTATCATCAACTCAGGCAGCAACAAACTGAACGACTTGTTACACATTGTCGACGACCAGTATGTGGACACCGTCAATGTGAGCGACTTGGTGGAGAAAGCCATGCCCACCATCCTGTCGGAACTGGATCCCCATAGTGTCTATATCTCACAGAAAGACGTGCAGCAGGCCAATGATGACCTGAAGGGCTCTTTCTTTGGCGTTGGTATCGAGTTCACCATTCGTAAGGATACCATCCACGTGCAGAACGTCATTTCCAACGGTCCCTCCGAGCGTGCCGGACTACAGGCTGGCGACAAGATTGTGGAAATCGACGGCGAACCCTTCGTCGGCAAGAAGGTGACTACCGATGAAGCTATGCATCGTCTGAAAGGCGACAAGGACACGAAGGTCGTTGTCGGCATCATGCGCGGTAAGGAGAAAAAGGTGCGCAAGTACACGATTATCCGTGGCGAGATACCCATGAAGAGCGTCACTGCCACCTATATGCTCGACAACAACACGGGCTACATCAAGATCAAGAACTTTGGCGACAAGACCTATCCAGAGCTGCTTATTGCCCTGGCCCGTCTTGGTCAGGAAGGTTTCGAGAACTTGGTCATCGACCTTCGTGGCAACACTGGTGGCTATCTGGGGTCTGCCGTTCAGATGGCCAATGAGTTCCTGTCGCGTGGACAGCTGATTGTCTATACCGAGGGACGTCGCTCTCCTCGCTCGGAGTATCGTAGCGATGGCCGTGGTTCCTACCAGCGTATTCCCCTTGTTGTGCTCATTGACGAAGGATCGGCTTCGGCCAGCGAGATTTTCGCGGGTGCCATTCAGGATAATGACCGTGGCACCATCATCGGACGCCGCTCTTTCGGCAAGGGACTTGTGCAGCAGCCCATCTCGTTGCACGACGGTTCCATGATTCGTCTGACGATTGCCCGCTACTATTCTCCCTCTGGACGTTGTATCCAGAAGCCCTATACCAGCGGAGCCGACCGCAACTACGAGGAAGACCTCATCAATCGCTATGAGCATGGCGAGTTCTTCTCGGGCGACAGTATCAAGCATGAGGGTCCGGAGTATCATACCAAAAACGGCCGCGTCGTCTACGGCGGCGGCGGCATTACGCCCGACATCTTCGTCGCTGAGGACACGCTCGGTGTGACCTCTTATTATAAGGAGGCCTCCATGTCGGGCCTTATCCTGCAGTTTGCATACGAATATGTGGATGAGAACCGTCAGAAACTGAGCAACTATAAGACCAAGAGCGATCTGCTGGCTTACCTCAAGCGGCTCAACACCGTGGAGCTCTTCGTGCAATATGCTGAGAAGAACGGCCTGAAGCGGCGCAACCTGATGATTCAGAAGAGCCGCGACCTGCTGGAGCGCTATATCAATAGCCGGCTCATCTACAACGTGCTCGACGAACAGGCTTGGACGCAATACCTTAACGACGATGACCCAGCCATACGCGAGACCCTGCGCGTCTTCCGCGAAGGTGAGTCGTTCCCCAAGGCAGACAAGCCGAAGCAGACTGCCTATGACTACAGAGCTACACATGCCAGATACGGCATGATAGCAATGGCTTAATACGGCACAGCTATAGTTAACAGAAACGTATGTCGGCAATCACTTGGTTGCCGACATATTCGTTTAGAAGGGCAACGAACTCCTGCCGGCGCAGGCTCAGGTCGGCGCGCAGGGCCGGGGAGGTAAGGTGGACGTGCAGCGTCTGGTTTGTAATGTAGGCGTTCAGTGTGTAGCGGGCAATGTCATCGCCAGCCACCACGGGCCAGGCTTCAACGAGCCGTTTCTGCAGTAGTGGCATCTCCAACCCTTGCTGGCGAAGGTTGCGCAGTATCAGGTCGCTGATGGGTTTGACGTCTCTCCTAAACAATATTTCCGTCGTTTACGTTAAAAATCTTATAGTCGTGCGACGAGGCCGACAGAATGCGGTCCAGGTGCTCGCGGTTGGTATCGGTGATGAATATCTGGCCGAACTCGTCATCGGACACGAGACTCACGATCTGTTCTACACGGCTGGCATCCAGCTTGTCGAAGATGTCGTCCAACAGCAGGATGGGCTTGTTGGAGGTTGCTGCCGATTGTTTCAGCAGCTCAAACTGTGCCAGCTTCAGGGCAATGACAAACGTCTTCTGCTGTCCCTGCGACCCTTCACGCTTCATCAGGTGTCCGTCGAGCATGATTTCCAGGTCGTCGCGGTGGATGCCGTGCAGTGAGTAGCCGATGGCACGGTCTTTCCAGCGGTCTTGCTGTATGACCTCCAGCAGCGGGCCTCGCTGGCAGTGGCTCTTGTAGTTGAGCGACACCTGCTCGTGGCCGCCAGAGATGCGTTCGTAATAGCGTTGGAAGAGTGGTGTCAGCGCCTCCGTGAAATCCGCCCTCTGCCGGAAAATCTTCTCTCCCGACACGGCCATCTGCTCTTCCCAGATGCTGATGACGTCGGGGTCGGGCTCCTCGTCCTGCTTCAGCATGGCGTTGCGCTGTTGCAGGGCTTTGTTGTAGCGGTTCAGGGCGTCCATGTAGTTGTGATCCTTTTGGGCGATGACCACGTCCATCAGCCGCCGCCGCTCTTCGCTGCCTCCTTCAATAAGATAGGTGTCCACGGGCGAAATCATAACGATGGGTATCAGTCCGATGTGCTCCGACAGCCGCCTGTATTCTTTCTTGTTGCGCTTGAAGTGCTTCTTCTGTCCGCGCTTCATGCCACAGGTGATATGAAGCGGTCCCTCGTACAGCCCCTCAATCATGAAGAATTCCTGGTTGTGACGGATCACCTGAGAGTCAATGGGGTTGAAGGCAGAATGACAGAACGACAAGAAATAGACGGCATCCAGCACATTGGTCTTTCCAGCACCGTTGTGCCCGATGAAACAATTCATCTTCGCCGACAGTTCAAGACTGGCTTCGGCAATGTTCTTGTAGTTGATAAGTGTCAGTTTTTCAAGAATCACGGTACAAAGGTACGATTTATTCGGGCAATATGGCACAAAAATAAGTTAAAAGTATCGTGTGTCAGCATTTTTTTTACTTTTCACTCTTCTCTTTTCACATCTTTTTTGTAACTTTGCAGCCGCAAATTTTAGCGAACAATAAAAAAAGACATAAAAATAATGGCAAAACAAATCAATCAGCAGAGCGCTCAGGCTCCCATCGAGGAGACGCTCAACAAGCATGAGGCATTCTTCCTCAAGTATCAGAAACAGATTATCGGCGCCGTCGTGGCCCTCGTTGTCATCGTTGCCGCCTGCATCCTCTACCACACATACGTGGCTGTTCCTAATGCCGAAAAGGCCAACACGGCTCTGGCCAAGGGTCAGGAGTATTTCGCAGCCGAGCAGTTCGACAAGGCTCTGAACGGCGACAGCACTGGCTTCGTGGGCTTTGCAAAGCTCGCAGGCGAATATGGTGGCGATGCCGGCAATCTGGCTAATCTCTATACGGGTCTCTGCTATGCCAAGCTCGGCAAGTGGCAGGAGGCTGTCAGCTTTCTTGAAAAGTTCGATCCCAAGGACGATCAGATGATTTCTCCCGCAGCACTCGGTGCACTGGGTAACGCCTACGCTCACATTGAGCAGCTGGACAAGGCCGTCAGCACCCTGAAGAAGGCCGCCGAGAAGGCCGACAACAACTCGCTGTCGCCCACCTTCCTGATCCAGGCTGGCGAGATCCTGGAGAGCCAGGGCAAGAAGGACGAGGCCCTGAAACTCTATCAGACGGTGAAGGACAAGTACTACAACTCCATGCAGTACCAGACCATCGACGCTTACATTGAGCGTGCATCAGCCAAGTAACCTATGGCAACGAAAAACTTATCGGATTACAACGCCGCGAAAGTTCCCGATGCGTCGAACATGATCTTCGGCATCGTCGTGGCTGAGTGGAATCCAGAAATCACAGGCGCCTTGCTCGACGGGTGTGTCAGCACACTCGAAAAGCACGGCGCTTTGCCTGAGAATATCCATGTGAAGACCGTTCCTGGCTCTTTCGAACTTATCTACGGTGCCCATCAGATGACCCTTAACGACGGCTACGACGCCGTCATCATCCTCGGTTCAGTCATTCGTGGTGAGACGCCCCATTTCGACTATATCTGTCAGGGCGTCACTCAAGGCATTGCCCGCCTTAATGCCACCAGCAACATCCCCGTCGTCTACGGACTGCTTACCACCAACGACATGCAGCAGGCCAGGGACCGCTCCGGCGGCCGCTTGGGCAACAAGGGCGACGAGTGTGCCGTGGTAGCCATCAAGATGGCGAAATTCTAACACAGGGAGCCTCCGCAGAAATCCCAGCCTTTTCTGTGAAAAACATTAAACGGCCAAAGTTTCCGTCCGAGAACCGTTTTGATCTGAATAAAAAAAGCTGCTCAAACGTGAGCAGCTTTTTGTTTGTAGCTCAGTGCTGCACCGATGGCGGTGCAGTACTGGGAGTATTTGGGAATGTGGAAACGGATGTTGTAGAGCTGTTCCAACGGGGGGAAGACATCCTTGCACTGGGGGAGGAGCGTCAGGTTGCCAATCAGGACGAAGTCGCGGATGTCGCTGCCGCGGCTCGACAGCCAGGCGGCTGAGCCGATGGTCTGGAGCACCATGGAGATGATGCCGGCGGCGACGTCTTCTTTGACGGCATCGCTCTGTGCCTTGGCCATGATGCTGGCGGTGGCGTCCATGGGGAGATTGGGCAGCGGCTCGGCCGAGATGTCGCCGATGAGGAGGTCCACGTTCTTGATGTCGCCCTGCATGGCCATGGCCGAGACGGCCTTGATGTCGCTGGTGTTGAGCAGCAGTCGGGAGAGTCCGGCCAGTGTGCCGCCGCCGATGCCGATGCCGCCGATGTGTCGCATCTCGTCGCCGTCGCACAGCACGAAGCTGGTGCCGGTGCCCATGGATACGACGATGGTGTGGTCGAGCTTCGACTCGTAGCGGGCTCCCAGGCCGTCGGCCAGGAATTCCTCAACCTTCTGTGTGGGCAGTCCGTAGACGGAGCCCTTGACGTAGGCTGAGCCTACGCCGGTGAGCATGACTTGCTCAACGTCGCTGAGTGCGATGTCGTTGTCGTGCAGGTACTTGCCGAAGGCGCCATAGAGTGATGTGATGGGGTCGGCGGCGGTGATGCGCGTCGGTGCCGTCACTCGTCCGTTCTGTAGTCCCACAATCTTCGTGGTCGATATGCCCACGTCAATGCCAATAATGATTCCCATAGCTATCTGGTTCTATATAGTGAATGTTCAGTTGTCTTTGAGCAGGTCGGGACGCAGGCGGCGCGTACGTTCCAGTGCCTGTTCCAGTTCCCAGTTGCGTATCTTGGCCTCGTTGCCGCTGAGCAGGATTTCGGGCACCTTCCACCCTTTGTAGTCTGCCGGCCGCGTATAGATGGGAGCAGCCAGGAGATCGTCCTGGAAGCAGTCGCTCAGTGCGCTCTGCTCGTCGCCGATGACGCCAGGCACTACGCGCACGATGGCGTCGGCCATGATGGCGGCTGCCAGCTCGCCGCCCGTCAGCACGTAGTCGCCGATGCTGATTTCGCGTGTGATGAGATGGTCGCGTACGCGCTGGTCGATGCCCTTATAGTGGCCGCAGAGTATGATGAGATTGCCTTTCAGCGACAGTTCGTTGGCGATGTGCTGGTCGAACCGCTCACCGTCGGGTGAGGTGAAGATGACTTCGTCGTACTCGCGTTCTGCCTTCAGTGCCGTGATGCAGCGGTCAATCGGTTCGCACTGCATCACCATGCCGGCACTGCCGCCGTAGGGATAGTCGTCCACCCGGCGCCACTTGTCGAGCGTATAGTCGCGCAGGTTGTGCAACCGTATTTCGGCCAGTCCCTTCTTCTCGGCCCGAGCCAAAATACTCTCGTGTACAAAGCCCTCAATCATTTCGGGCAGTACGGTGATAATGTCTATTCTCATAATCTGTGCAAAGGTATAAAAAAAAGTGAAAAGTGAAGAGTGAAAAGTGAAAAATTTGCTGTCGCCACGTCTGTTTCACTTTTTTTTCGTATTTTTGCGGAAAAATGTGCGAATTATGAAGAAATTACTGTTTATTGCGCTTTGTGTTGTTGGCGGTCTCAGTACGGCCGTAGCACAGACAAAAGACGGGGAACTCTCTGCCGACATGTTGAAGGACATAGCGAAGGAGCTGAAGCAGATGCCGGTGAACCAGGCGTTAGTGAACGCTGTGGCCGCCAATGCCATTGACGACCTGGCCAAGAACCATCAGAACGCCGGGGCGTTGGACACGTACTTCAGCGTGGAGACCAAGTCACAGTCGATTACTGACCAGAAGTCGAGCGGTCGCTGCTGGATGTTCAGCGGTTTTAACGTGCTGCGCTCGAACTACGTCCGTGAGCATGGCGACTCTATTCAGTTGGAGTTCTCGCAGGCCTATCTCTTCTTCTACGACCAGCTGGAGAAAGCCAACCTGATGTTGCAGGGCGTCATCGACACGGGTACGAAACCTATGGAGGACCAGCGTGTGCGGTTCTTCTTCCAGCATCCGCTGAGCGATGGTGGCACGTTCTGCGGTGTGGCCGACCTGGCCGAGAAGTACGGACTGGTGCCCAAGGAGGTGATGCCAGAGTCGTTTGCCAGCGACAACACTTCGCGGGCTACGCGGCTTATCGCATCCAAGCTGCGTGAGTACGGCCTGCAACTGCGTGACATGGCGCAGAAGAACAAGAGCCAGATTTCGATGAACAAGGCCAAGGTGCGCATGCTGGCCCAAGTGTACCGCATGCTGGAGATGACCATCGGCCAGCCGCCGCAGGAGTTTACCTATGCTTTCAAGACAAAGTCGGGACGATCGGTGGGCAAGGCTCAGAAGTTTACGCCGTTGTCGTTCTATAAGGAAGTGGTGAAAGGCCCCGTCAACGGTACGTTCATCATGGCGATGAACGATCCGCGCCGTCCGTATTACAAGACTTACGAGGTGGAATACGACCGCCATACCTACGACGGTCACAACTGGCGTTACGTGAACCTGCCGATGGACGACATTGAACAGATGGCCATTGCCTCGCTGAAGGATGGCCGCAAGATGTATTCGAGCTACGACGTCGGTAAGTTCCTGGACCGTAAACGCGGCTATGCCGACATTGAGAATTTCGACTACGAGTCGCTCTTTGGCACTAAGTTCGGCATGGACAAGGCGCAGCGTATCTCAACCTTCGACAGCGGCTCGACGCACGCCATGACGCTCACGGCCGTCGATTTGGACGACAAAGGCAAGGTCATGAAGTGGAAAGTGGAGAATTCGTGGGGTGCCGACTGGGGACAGAAGGGCTGTCTCATCATGACCGACCGCTGGTTCCGCGAGTATATGTTCCGCCTTGTGGTCGATAAGAAATATGTGCCGGAGAAGATTCTGAAAGCGGCCGAGACGGAACCCGTGATGGTGATGCCTGAAGACCCGCTCTTCCTGCCTGACGAATAAAGAAAAAATGCGGAGGCTCCCCAGAAAAACGTGGAGGCTCCCCAGAAAAATGCGGAGGCTCCCTGTGATTCTGGGGAGCCTCCGCATTTTTTCCTTATAATCTGTGTTCTTTTTAATCGGCTGCTTCGAACTCTTCGAGGAAACGGGTATCGTTCTCCGAGAAGAGTCGCAGGTCGTTGACGCGATACTTCAGGTTGGTAATGCGTTCCACGCCCATGCCGAAGGCATAGCCGCTGTAGATCTTTGAGTCGATGCCGCATTGCTCAAGCACGTTGGGGTCGACCATGCCGCAGCCAAGAATCTCAACCCATCCCGTGTGCTTACAGAAACCGCAGCCCTCACCACCGCAGATGAAGCACGAGATATCCATCTCGGCACTGGGCTCCGTGAACGGGAAGTAGGAGGGACGCAGGCGAATCTTCGTGTCGGCGCCGAACATCTCCTTGGCGAACGACAGCAGCACCTGCTTCAAGTCGGTGAACGACACGTCCTTGTCGATATACAGGCCTTCCACCTGGTGGAAGAAACAGTGTGCGCGAGCCGTGATGGCCTCGTTACGATAGACGCGGCCCGGACAGATAACGCGGATGGGAGCGGTCAGACGGCCGTTCTCGTCGTGCATCTGCTCCATGACACGAGCCTGTACGCTGGAAGTGTGTGAACGCAGCAGGATGTTCTTCGTCACGTCGTTAGGATGCTGGCTCACGAAGAAGGTGTCTTGCATGTCGCGGGCAGGGTGGTCGGCGGCGAAGTTCATCTTGGTGAACACGTGCAGATCGTCCTCCACCTCAGGACCGTCGGCCAGCACGAAGCCCATGCGTGAGAAAATGTCGATAATCTCGTTTGTCACGATGGTCAGCGGGTGGCGTGTGCCCAGCTTGATGGGGTAGGGGGTGCGCGTCAGGTCGAGGTTGTCGCTGTCGCTCTCTTGTGTCTCGCAATCCTGTCGTAATTGGTTGATGCGCTCAGTGGCTATCTGTTTCAGCTCATTGATTTTCATGCCGACGGTTTTCTTCTCGTCGGCAGGCACGCTGCGGAAGTCGTTCATCAGGGCGGTAATCTCTCCCTTCTTGCTGAGGTATTTCTGTCGCAGTTGTTCTACTTCTTCTGCGTTCTTGGCACTCAGTGTCTGCACTTCTTGAAGAAGTACGTCTATTTTGTCTAATATCCTATCCATGATGGGTAAAATTGAAATTTCGCGTGCAAAGGTACAAAATAATTATGAATAATGAGTTATGAATTGCGAATTATTTTGTACCTTTGCACCCTGAAATTTGAGAGACATTATGTATAAGCTCTTTTTTCTGGTGATGGCATCAGCCGTGCTGATGTTATCGTGTAGGGGAAGACAAACCGTTGCTCCTGTGGACGAGGGAGTGGACTCGGTTGATACGGCTGCTCACGAGGCGACACTCGTTGACACGTTGGAGCAACTGATTACGGAGACTCCCATGCCACGTGCTGCCGACGAGTTGTTTGACGATTTCCTGTTTAACTTCGCTGCCAACAATAAGCTTCAGATGGAGCGTGTGGCCTATCCGTTGACCGTGATTCGTAACGGCGACACAACGTTCATTGAGAAAGGTGGATGGAAGATGGATCACTTCTTCATGCGGCAGCACTACTACACGGTGCTCTTCGACAATGAGAAGCAGATGGAACTGGAGAAGGACACGTCAGTCAATCAGGCCATAGTAGAAAAAATCTATTTCAACACGAAGGCTGTCATTCAGTATTATTTCTATCGTATCAAGGGCGCTTGGATGATGGTGGAGCAGAAGACGGAGCCCCTCTCGGCCAATCATAATGGCTCGTTCTTAGAGTTCTATCACCAGTTTGTGACCGATACGCTGTTCCAGACGCAAAGCCTGAACGAGACAGTGGCTTTTGTCGGACCCGACCCAGACGATGACTTTGCGCAGATGGAGGGTATTCTGACACCTGACACATGGCCGGCCTTTGCTCCGGAATTGCCCGACAGGATGATTTACAATATCGTCTATGGAAAACCGTCGTCCGGTTCCGACAAGAAAATCTTCGTGATGCGCGGCATTGCCAACGGACTGGAGGTGGAGATGACTTTCCGTCGTCATGACGGCAGGTGGCGACTGATGAAACTGACGAACTGACCGACAATGAGAGACATATACGATTACAGCCTGAGGGCGCACAACACATTTGGCATCGAGGCCCGTTGCAGACGTTTCATTGAGTTTGAGACGGAAGAAGAGGCCGTGGAGGTGGCAAGAATCTTGCGGACATCCGGCTGCCCATATATTATAATAGGTGGCGGCAGCAATCTGTTGCTGACGCACGACTTCGACGGCATCGTCGTGCGATCGGCCATCAAAGGCCACTGCTTTGAGGATGGAAACCGCATGGTCTGTGGCAGTGGCGAGACGTGGGACGACATGGTGGCTGTGAGTCTTGAGGCCGGCTATTACGGCATGGAAAACTTGTCGCTGATACCTGGCGACGTGGGAGCGAGTGCTGTCCAGAATATCGGAGCCTACGGCGTTGAGGCCAAAGACCTTATCCTTTGTGTGGAAGCAATAGAGATTGCTACCGGAAAGCCTTGTAAATTCAGCAACGAGGCGTGTGAGTACGGTTATCGGCAAAGCCGTTTCAAGCAGGCGTGGAAGGACAAGTATTTGATAACGCGAGTGACCTATCAGCTGTCATGGATTTTTGAGCCGCATCTCGACTATGGCAACATCCGTCAGGAACTGGAGCGGAGGGGCATTACGTCGCCCACGGCACAGCAACTGCGTCAGACAATCATCGACATCCGCAACGCCAAGCTGCCTGACCCCCAGGTGACGGGCAATGCCGGCAGCTTCTTTATGAACCCTGTCGTCAGTCGTGACAAGTATGAGCAGTTGGCGGCTCAGTACGAAAACATGCCTCATTATATGATAGACGCTGACCACGAAAAGATTCCTGCCGGCTGGATGATTGACCAGTGTGGCTGGAAAGGTCGCAACTTGGGCCGCGCCGGCGTCCACGAAAAGCAGGCGTTGGTGCTGGTGAACCTAGGTGGTGCCACCGGTCAGGAGATTGTTGACCTGTGCCACGCCATCCAACACGATGTCAAGGAAAGATTCGGTATCGACATTTATCCAGAAGTAAATATCGTATGAAACTCACGTTCTTAGGTACAGGAACCTCCTGCGGTGTGCCTACCATCGGCTGTCAGTGCCATGTCTGCCAAAGTCAGGATCCGAAGGACAAACGTCTGCGTTGTTCAGTTCTTGTCGAAACAGAGCAGACACGACTGCTCATCGACTGCGGTCCGGATTTCCGTCAGCAAATCATGCCCCAGCCCTTCCGTAAGATAGACGGCATACTGATTACTCACGCTCACTACGACCACATGGGCGGTATGGACGACATCCGTCCCTACTGCCAGTTCGGCGAAATCAATGTCTATGCCGACCCGATAGCCCGCAAGGGTATGTTGGAGATGCTTCCCTACTGCTTTGCCGAGCATCGCTATCCTGGTGTACCGGCTATCCAGCTGCATGAGATTCACAAACATGAGCCGTTCGTCATCGGCGATCTCGATATCATGCCCGTTGAGGTGATGCACCATAACTTGCCCATCCTCGGCTATCGCATAGGGCCGTTAACCTATATCACCGACATGAAAACCATTGACGACGGGGAACTGCCCTATATCGAGGGAACAGAGGTGCTGGTCGTCAACGCCTTGCGTTATACGCCCCATCACTCCCATCAGACAGTGGACGAGGCCGTCAGTTTTGCGCGCAGGGTAGGGGCACGGCAGACGTGGCTTATCCATAGTAGCCACGACATAGGTCGCCATGCCGAAGTAAACGCCTCACTGCCTGCCGACATCCAAATGGCTTACGATGGGCAGGTGGTGACGATTGAAAGCAAATAAATGTTACTTTTTCTTCTTTCCAAAGATACTGCCGTAATTCCGCTTTAGTTTACGGTAGAGCAGGAAAAGGTCGATGACGGTGACGCTGTTGGTGATGAGACTGGCAATATAGTCGCCTCGTGAACTGTTTTCGCTCTTGACGAAAACCTGATTCCACAGTTTTGTGAACTGTTTGCTGTCGCCCTGCATCTGGTCGAGCAACTCGTCTTTGCGCTGACGGATCTCCTCCAGCGTACGATAAGTGTGTTGTGACTTCTGTATTGGCAACATGGTAGTAAAAGGTTAAATGTTATTTGCTCATGAGAAGATTGGCTAAGAAACGGACGAGCGGGCGCTCAATCCACTTCTCATGGAAAATGAAAAACAGAAAGAGCAGCAGCAGATGAAAGCCGCTGACGGCAATGAAGGCCGGTGCCATGCCGATGTAATGGCTTAGCCAGTAGGCCACGGCAAACGACAGGAACATCATGACGGCGATGATGAGCAGGAAGAACACGATAGCCAAGGCAGCCGCTGTCAACAGACGCACTACCTTGTCTATCACATCCAGCTTCACGTACTCCGTCTGGAGCCCGAGATAATGCTTCAGCAACTCTATGAGTTGCCTGATGTTCTCAACGTTCTTGTCGTTCGACAACATCACTTCTCACTTCTTACTCTTCCTCAGCGGCATCCTGAATGTCGTCCACCAGGTCACCCACTTCCTTGCGGCTGAGCTTAATGTTGTGCTTCTTGAGGAAATCCTCAACGGCATCCGTTATCTTCACGCGGGTTTCCGATCCTTTTTCAGGAGCCATCAGAATACCTAGAGCAGCACCGGCGATGGCACCACCTAAAAATGCTCCAATATAACCTAAACTTTTCATGTCGCTTTGATTTAATTAAGTGAAACAATGAATATCTGACGCAAAAATACGGAATTTTTCTGAAAGAGGCGTTAAAATCTGTATCATTTTTTGTTAAAATGTGAGTATTTTGCCTATTTAACAAAGTTTAGATAGCTTTTTTGTGGGTTTTTGCACGATATTTTGTAATTTCGCACAAAAATTCAGAACAAATCAAATCATCAATAAAAAACAAAAGACAAATGAAAAAGTACATGGTTGTTTGCGCAGTTATGGGCATGGCATTGGCTCTCGCCAGCTGCGGTAAGAGTAGTGAAAGTGCTTACAAGAAGGCTTATGAGAAGGCAAAGTCTCAGGAGGCTGCTCAGCGTGTGGAGGAGAATGCCCAGCAGCAGACTACGCCGACTGTTGCCGTTACTCCTGTCGTCACCAGACCCGCTACTCAGACAACGGTCGTTGACAATTCCGACAATGTGCCCGTCCGTCAGGAGAAGGTGACGCTGATTAACGGCACAGGTCTGAAGGCTTTCAGCGTCGTGGTGGGTTCATTCCAGTTGCAGGCTAATGCCGAGGGATTGCAGCAGCGTCTGCGTGATGCCGGCTACAGTGCCCAGATTGTGAAGAACGATGCCAACAATATGTTCCGTGTGGTGGCTTCAACCTTCGACAACAAGGCTGATGCTACCCGTAGCCGCGATCAGTTCCGTGCTCAGGAGGCATACAAGGACGCGTGGTTATTGTCTTTCCAATAAGGAAGTTTGGCGCGAATCCTCTCTATCGACTACGGTCGTAAACGCACCGGTTTAGCAGTCACCGACCCTTTGCAGATTATTGCAGGCGGGTTGGCGACTGTTTCTACGTCTGACCTGATGGAGTGGCTGCAGGCTTACATGCAGCGCGAGCCGGTGGAGCGCATCGTCATTGGCGAGCCTCGTCAGCCCAATGGTGAGCCCAGTGAGAACCTGCAGCGTGTGCAGCAGTTCGTGGCTCGTTGGCGGAAGGTGCATCCCGAGGTGCCCATTGAGTATTACGATGAGCGTTTCACCTCAGTGCTTGCCCATCAGGCCATGCTCGACGGCGGACTGCGTAAGAAGGCCCGTCAGGACAAGGCGCTGGTAGATGAAATCAGTGCTACGATTATTCTCGAGGATTTTCTTCGCTCCAGAAAAACGTAATTGTAAATTGTCAAATAGTAAATGATATTACCTATTTATATTTACGGTCAACCCGTATTACGGAAAGTAGCCGAGGATATCACGCCCGACTATCCGCAACTGAAGGAACTGATAGCTGACATGTGGGACACATTGGCCGACAGCGAGGGCATTGGACTGGCAGCACCTCAGATAGGCAAGGCCATCCGTCTGGTCGTCATCGACCTGGATGTTCTCAGCGACGACATGCCAGAGTACAAGGACTTCCGTCGTGTCTATATCAATGCCCATATCGTTGAGGCTGACGACAGCGAGACCGACAGCAGTGAAGAAGGCTGTCTGTCGCTTCCTGCCATCCACGAGAAGGTAGTTCGGCCTACGCGCATCCGTGTGCAGTGGCTCGATGAGCAGTTCCAGTCCCACGATGAGTGGGTGGAGGGCTATCTGGCCCGCGTCATGCAGCACGAGTTCGACCATTTGGAGGGACACATGTTTATCGACCGCATCTCGCCCCTTCGCAAACAACTCATCAAGAGCAAGCTGAAAGCCCTGACGCAGGGTCGCTATCGCTGTGGCTACAAGACCAAACCCGTCAGACGATAAATTATTGAAGCTTGAAAAGTGAAGCGTGAAGCATTTGCAACGGCCCATGGTGTTACCTCAAATTATGATTGTTTGCGGTTCTTGAGTTGTGTGCTATTCCTCACTCTTTACTTTCCGCTTTTCACACATAAGTGTTTTGCACAGTACAACACCGACCGACTGATTACCATTGGCCGGTCGGCACTCTATTACGAGGACTATGTACTTTCCATCCAGTATTTCAATCAGGTGATAGCCGTCAAACCCTATCTCTACGAGCCATGGTTCTTCCGTGGCGTGGCGAAGTATTACCTTGATGACTTCGCCGGTGCCGAGAGCGACTGTTCGCACGCTATCGAGCGCAACCCTTACGTCACCAATTCCTACGAGCTGCGTGGACTGTGCCGCATCCGTCTCCAGAAGTACGAGACGGCTGCTGCCGACTACACTGTGGCATTGAAGTACGATCCGGAGAACCAGGGTCTGTGGCACAACCGAGTGCTCTGTTACATCCGCAGCAAGGACTATGAACGGGCGCTGGGACAGCTCGACACCATGGTGGCACGGTGGCCTAAGTATGCCGACGGCTACTCCATGCGTGCCGAAGTCTACATGTTGCAGGAAGATACCGCCAAGGCCATCAAGGCTCTGGACAAGAGTCTGGAAATCGATCCTTACGACGGCAACACATGGGCGGCCCGTTCCATCATCAGTCTGTCGCGTAGTGAGTGGAAGGAGTCCGAAGCGTTTCTCGACAAGGCCATCCACCTGCTTCCCAAGAATGGCGGCTATTACATCAACCGTGCCCTGGCCCGCTATAATCAGAACAACCTGCGCGGCGCCATGGCCGACTACGACACCGCCCTCGACCTGGAGCCCAACAACTTCCTCGGCCACTACAACCGCGGCTTGTTGCGTGCACAGGTGGGCGACGACAACCGCGGTATCGAGGACTTCGACTTCGTGCTGAAGCTTGAGCCCGACAATATGCTGGCCCGTTTCAACCGTGGACTGCTGCGCGATCAGACCGGCGACCTCCGCGGGGCTATCGATGACTACACCAAGGTCATCGACGAGTATCCTAACTTCTGGACGGGCCTCCACTATCGTGCCGGCTGCTACCGCCGCCTTGGCATGAACCGCCAGGCCGAACAGGACGAGTTTCGCATCCTGAAGGCACAGATGGACAAACGCTACGGCGGCAAACAGCCGAAGATGAAGAAGCACCCCATGCGCAAGCGCAGTGACGAAGACATGGAGAAGTATAACCAGCTGGTGGTGGCCGACGATCAGGAAGTGCAGAACGACTACAAGAACGACTACCGCGGACGTGTGCAGAACCGTAAGGTGGAGGTGGCCTACCTGCCGATGTATGAGCTGGCCTTGGAGCCGGTGACGAGCGAGGTGAAGTCCTATGTCCCCTTCGACGAGGCCGTCGAGACATTCAACCGCCAGTCGTCCCGTCCGCTCTTCGTCGTCAGTGCCACGCCTGTGCTCAACGAAAAACATTCCAAGGCCTATTTCGCCTATATCGATTCTCTGTCTGCCGTCATCTCCGACATCAGCCAGCTGAACGTCGCCCCGCAGGCGTTGCTCCTGCGGGCGGTCACCTATTCGTCTATCCAGAACTTCGAGGCCGCCATCGACGACCTCTCCACCTACCTGCAGATGGACAGCCTCTCGTCGCTGGCCCTCTGGCAGCGTGCTGTCTGCCAGTCGAAGATCAACGACTTCCAGGCCTCCGAGGGCACCAACATCGACATGAAGACAGCCAACGTGCTGCTCGACCTCTCGGCGGCCATCCGTCTGTCGCCGCGTAACGCGTACCTTTATTATAATAGGGGCAACCTCTACGTGCGCCTCAAGGACTACAGCCGTGCCATCGACGACTATACGCAGGCTCTCACCCTCGATCCGCAGTTGGCCGAGGCCTACTATAACCGCGGTCTGGCCCTCTTCGACAGCGGTAAGACCTCCGAAGGCATTGCCGACTTGAGCAAGGCTGGCGAACTGGGTCTCTACACCGCCTACAGCCTGATTAAGAAATACCGTGAGAAATGAAATATAGTCTGAGACTTAGTGTGTTCAAGGAAAGTCGTTGTCAGATAAACAGAAATATGGGTTGAATATTTGGGGATATCGTGGAAAAAGTGTAATTTTGCACACTGAATTTATTTAACTTCAAACATATATTGTAGATATGGACATTAAAATTACCTTCCCTGACGGGTCTGTTCGCTCGTATGAGCAGGGTGTCACGGGATTTCAGATTGCCGAGAGCATCTCGCCGGCTCTGGCACGCAGCGTTGTGAGCTGTGGCGTAAACGGTGAGACCGTAGAACTGAACCGCCCCATCACGGCGGACGCCACCATCGCCCTTTATAAGTTTGACGACGATGAAGGTAAGCACACCTTCTGGCACACCTCTGCCCACCTGCTGGCCGAGGCTTTGCAGGAGTTGTATCCGGGCATCCAGTTCGGTTTCGGACCGGCTGTCGAGAACGGCTTCTTCTACGACGTGCTGCTGCCCGACGGACAGATGATCAAGGAGAGCGACTTCCCCACCATCGAAGCTAAGATGAAGGAACTGGCCGGCAAGAAGGAGCCCGTGGTTCGCAAGGAGGTGGCCAAGGCCGATGCCCTGAAGGCGTTCGCTGCCGACGGCCAGACCTATAAGTGTGAGCACATTGAGCAAGACCTTGAAGACGGCAGTATCACCACCTATACACAAGGACGTTTCACCGACCTCTGCCGCGGTCCGCACCTCGTCGATACGGGCGAAATCAAGGCCGTCAAGCTGACCAGCGTGGCCGGTGCCTTCTGGCGTGGCGATGCCACCCGCGAGCAGATGCAGCGTCTCTACGGCATCTCGTTCCCCAAGAAGAAGATGCTCGACGAGTACCTCGTCATGCTCGAGGAGGCTAAGAAGCGCGACCACCGCAAGATTGGCAAGGAGATGGAACTCTTCATGTTCTCCGAGAAGGTGGGCAAGGGCCTGCCCATCTGGCTGCCGAAGGGCACCGACCTGCGCCTGCGCCTGCAGGATCACCTGCGCCGTGTGCAGAAGCGCTACGGCTATCAGGAGGTCATCACACCGCATATCGGCGGCAAGAGCCTCTACATCACCTCGGGCCACTATGCCCACTACGGCAAGGACTCCTTCCGTCCCATCACCACTCCGGAGGAGGGTGAGGAGTACATGCTGAAGCCCATGAACTGTCCGCACCACTGCGAGATATTTGCCAACAAGCCCCGTTCATACAAGGACCTGCCGCTGCGCATCGCTGAGTTCGGTACGGTTTACCGTTACGAGCAGTCGGGCGAGCTCCACGGATTGACCCGTGTGCGCTCGTTCACTCAGGATGATGCCCACCTCTTCTGCCGTCCCGACCAGGTGAAGCAGGAGTTCCTCAACGTGATGGACATCATTGGTGTCGTGCTCACCGCCTTCGGCTTCAACTTCGAGGCACAGATCTCGCTGCGCGACCCCAACGACCACGACAAGTACGTAGGTACCGACGAGGACTGGGCACTGGCCGAGCGCGCCATCCAGGAAGCCTGCCAGGAAAAAGGTCTGCCCGCCAAGGTGGAGTATGGCGAGGCCGCCTTCTACGGTCCGAAGCTCGACTTCATGATCAAGGACGCCATTGGCCGCCGCTGGCAGTTAGGCACCATCCAGGTGGACTACAACCTGCCCAAGCGCTTCCAGCTGGAGTACACCGACGAGGACAACACGAAGAAGACGCCCGTGATGATTCACCGCGCACCCTTCGGTTCGCTCGAGCGCTTCTGCGCCGTGCTCATCGAGCACACCAGCGGTCACTTCCCCCTCTGGCTTACGCCCGAGCAGGTGGCCATCCTGCCCCTCAGCGAGAAGTACAATGACTACGCGCAAAGCGTAGCCCGCAAGTTCAACGAGGGCGGCGTGCGTGCTACCATCGACCTGCGCAACGAGAAGCTGGGCCGCAAGATTCGCGACAACGAGCTGAAGCGCATCCCCTACATGGTGATTGTCGGCGAGAAGGAAGCTGCCGACGGCACTGTCGCCGTTCGTCCGCAGGGTGGTGGCGAGCAGAGCGTCAAGACCATCCAGGAGTTCATCGACGAGGTGAACGCCCAGGTGGCCGAGATGACAAAGAACTTCTAAGCAGGAGTCATATTTGCATTCAGGGCGCAGCGCCGACGAGGTGGCTGCGCCCTGATTTTTTTGTTGTTCGTCCGAAAAATCCGAAGCCTTCGGATTCTTCGTCCGAAGGCTTCGGACTCTCAGTCCGACGCGGTGCGGACTTTTTGTCCGTCGGCTTCGGACGGGCATTTTCAGTGTTTCTGGTTTTATCTTTAGAAACGCTTCTAAAATTTCCACGCCTGTCACGTTAATAAAAAAGAAATAACGATAAAAATATGTAAATCGGAAGCCCTTTTTCGTTCCCCCTTACACAATTTTCTTATCTTTGCAGTCAGTGTCTGCTGCGGCAGTCACCACGTGCTATGTTTATTCTATTAACAACTAATACAATAAATTTATGAAAAAACTAAAACTACTATTGATGGCCTTCGCCCTACTGGGGGGGGTAATTTCTGTTAATGCACAGACAGATGTGACGAGTACATATCTGACGAATGCGGACTTTGAGGGCGAATATACTGTGTTCTCCAATCCACGTAATGATGGTAGCAATGCTCGTGCAATCTATCAACCCACTGGTTGGACTGTTACTTACACCGACGGGAATGAAAATGATATGAGCTGCTTGAATAGCGATTGTCTTCAGTGGAGCCAGTTTTCTGAGCAAAAACAGCCCTCTAATGGCGGCAATAATACATATTGGACTCGTTTACGTTTTGGTGGGAACACTAAGTTAGTACTTTCTCAAACAGCATCTGTTCCTGCTGGCACATACAGTTTGAGTGCCGATGCTTATAAGAATCCATCTAATGGTGTCGCTACAATTAGTGCTGCGGGAAAGTCCGTAACAATTGATGGGCGCAGTGAATGGTCTAACTACACCATTGTTTTTACCCTCACAGAGACTACTTTAGTTACATTCTCGTATTCTTTTGAGGGCAAAGCCACAGATACCCGCATTGGTATTGATAACTTCAAGCTGGTTGACATTACTCAGGGAGCTTCTGATATCACTGCTCAGGACTGGACTTCAATGATTGCTAATGCTGGATTTGAGTCGGGGTCTGGGTCTCATTCCGATAATTCAGTTACAGTTCCTTATGGTTACACGATGTCGCAGACTATGGAAGGTTGGAAAGATGGTAGCATAAATACAACTAATCCTTCAGAAGGTTCGAGACTATATAATTATTGGGCGGGAACAACCACCTCATTGGATATATACCAGACACTTCAATTGCCAGCTGGTAAATATACAATTACTGCTGATCTTCGAACCGAGGCTGGTAAGATCTCAAACCAAGGTGTATATGCAAAAATAGGAGACGAGACATTCAAATCGAGCACGATTCAGACTATTGGTAATCCTTGGAATAGTGTTGATGCTTGGAATACTCTATCTCAGGACTTCTATGTTCAGAGTGATGGTTCTGTACAAGTTGGCGCATCTTCTACAGGAGGTGCTAGTTCAGTAGGTTGGTTCCAGATTGATAATTTTACATTAAGTTATAAAGGAGCCATTTTGAATACACCTTATTCCATCACTCCCGAAGACGCAACAGCGATTACTAATGACAAGTGGTATGCTGTAGAAATCTCAGCCGATGGCGATTACCGAATCATCTCTTCTGTGGCAAATACTGTGATGTATACTCAAGATGGTTATAAAATCCCATCTGATATTTCTACAAGTGTAGACTTGACTGCAGGAGTGAAACAAGTAGTGGCTCTTACAAGAGGAATATTGTATGTTAAGGCTTCTACTGACGCAGAATTGACTATCGAACCAGATGCTTATACTTATTCTGTTGGTGATGCTACTAAGAGCGTAGCAGATAATGAATATACGCAGTCCAATACAATAACTTTCACGTTTGCCGATGCATCTACGAATGATCCTAGTGGAGCTCTGTCTATCCTTGATGCAAGCAAGATTAAGGTAAATAGCGTAGATGCGACTGCTACTATAGAAGGAAATGTGCTAACTGTTACTCTCGCTTCTCCGCTTGCCACTTCTACGGATTATGCCGTTAGCATTGAGGCTGGTGCAGTGGGATACAATGCAGAAAATGCTAATGCAGCGATTTCTCTTACAGCTAAGACCCCTGCAGTGTTCGATGGAACCTATTTCATTGGTACGACAGACGGTACACAGTTCATTTCCCGTGGTGGTGACTCCAACACTGAGGCAGTGCTCGACAAATATGGAATTGCAGTTAACATTACCACAGATGCCAGCAATGTGACTCATTTCCAGTTTGTGGATAACGATAAGAATCTATTTGGTGGATCGAGTAGTATCTATACAGACAAGAATGAGTCGGACTTAGGGAGTAATGCTGAAAGAGCAAGATGGACTGTTGCGTCCGTTTCGGGTGGCTATACTCTTTATAGTGGTACTTGGAGTAAATACATTAAGGCAGGAACTGGTGCAGAATCTGACAAACCCGCTGCTACCTATGATGAAGCAGCTTACACGTGGGTTCTTGAGACACCTGCTGCTCATCAGACAAAGATGGCTGCTTACAAGGATGCCAACGCAGCTGCAGTGGCTACAGCTACTAGCATTGCTGGAGTAACAACGGTGGCTGAACTTGAGACTGAACTTGGAAGCAACTGGACTTCCAGTAGTGTATCCCCCAGCAATGCATACTCTTCTGTTACTGAGAAATATCAGCCTAATGGATATGGTGAGAATATCTTCACTCAGAATCTCACAGGATTAAAGAATGGTATTTATAAGGTAACGCTCTCTATATTCCATCGTATCAGGGACTATGCCACAACCTATACATTACATCAGGCAAATGCAGATAATCCAACGGCGTATCTTTATGCAAATAATCAACAAGTTCAATTGCCTTCACCATTGTCGGATGGGAATAATGATGCTTATTCTTCTCAAGATGCCCAATATGGCGGAAAGCATTATCCCAACGGTATGACAGCAGCTGGTGAGGCCTTTACGGCGAATAAATATAAGGTGACTGTTTATGCTGTGGTTACTGATGGAACTCTGACAATAGGTGTTAAGGACCCAGGTAAGTATAGTAATGCCAACTGGATTTGCTGGCGTGATCTTGCTGTAACCAGTTACATATTTAAAGGCGATTATTCTTCATTGGCAACTGCAATTGAAACAGTTGAGGGCAAGCTCGGTTTCGAGGATAAGGAATATGCACCATACAACAATGTTGCAAATATGGCTATCTTAAATGAAGCAAAGGCTTTAAATAGTTCTCGCGATGCCGTCAACCAAGATGAGATTGACGATGCAGAGTATGATCTAACTTCCGCAAGTTGGAATGAGAACGATGGTGATGTAGATATAATCTACAATGGAAATTTTGCAATAGCCAATGGAACCAATCCTGAGGGCTGGACCCGAAGCAATGGAGCATGGGGACAGCAGATAACAGGCCTTTCTGCAGCATCTAATGGTGTAGACGCAGAAACGACAACTGCTTGGTACTATAACACCAATGGCGCTTGGGAATATGGTAAGGATGACGTGTACAAAATGCCTCTTGCTGGTTCCACTACTTACAAATTGACTTTCAAGTATCGTTCCCATGCAACTAATTCAAACAACTGGATGAAGGCTTCTGTTTTGAATGAATCTGATGAAGGTCTCGCAGTGGTTCAATTCCCAAGAAATACTGATGCAACTAACTTTATAAAAGTCACAGCTTACTTTACCACAGGAACTTCTGGTAACTACATTCTGAGCATTGAGCAAAATGGTAACACTCATCTTACTGATGTAACTCTTGAAAAGGCTGGTTCTGCCAATTATACATTGGCTGAAGATAATTCAGTAGATCTGCCTGCATTAACTTACTATGAAACCTTTACCCTCGCCCGTGCTTTCAAAGAGGGTTGGAACGCCGTATGTCTGCCATTCGCTACATCGAAAGCATCGTTGGCTGATGGTGCAAAAATCTATGAGTTGACAAGTGAGGATGCTGACGGAGATAACATCACGCTGAACTTCACGGAAGCAGGAAGCTTTGAGGCTAACAAGCCTTACATGGTGAAATTAACTTCAGATGAAGCAGCCGACAAGGTGTTCAGCGGTGTGATTGTTAATCCGTCTGATGCAACAACAGTAGGTACGGCATTTGACTTCAAGGGCGTCTATACGGTTACCGATATCGATGCAGGCAACTGGGTAATTTCTGGCGGTGAGCTGAAGAAGGCAAGTACAACCATTGGCTTGAAGCCGACACGTGCTTACTTTGCCCCGAAGGGTGGCGGCGGTGCTCGTATTGCAGGCTTCACCATTGATGGTGATGAAGCAACAGGTCTGAAGGCTGCTATGGCAGAGATGGGCGTTGAGGTCGACGGCATCTACAACCTGAAGGGCCAGAAGGTCAGCGGACAGCTGAAGAAGGGCATCTATGTGGTGAACGGAAAGAAAGTAATAAAGTAAAAAACAGGAAGGGAACAAATTATGAAAAAGAATTATATAGCACCCAATTCACGAGTGGTCAAACTGCGCATCAAGACGCATCTGATGAACGCCTCAATCACAGGTACTAACATAGGTTTAAGTGCGGGCGGATCTACAACGACTGCCGACTCCCGCAACGACGACTGGTGGGACGACGAGGAATAACCGTCGTGCCCACAGGCAAATAAGCATTCAGGGCGCAGCGCCGACGAGGTGGCTGCGCCCTGAATAATTTTTCCGTATTTGTTTGCGGGTTACGAAAAAAGTAGTATCGTTGCAGACAGAGCCGGGATTTATCAAAAGTTTCTCAAAAAACGTCTCAAATGATTTGGCCGTTCCAAATTCTTTTCGTATTTTTGCCACCGAATTACAACAATCTGTTTACGAGGA
Organism: Prevotella sp.; assembly: GCA_017545045.1. GTDB lineage: Bacteria > Bacteroidota > Bacteroidia > Bacteroidales > Bacteroidaceae > Prevotella. The sequence goes on from JAFYDA010000127.1 coordinate 33,178, forward strand.
GAAGAAAAAAGAAGATATGACAACAATACAACTAAATGCAGAGATATATC
>JAFYDA010000128.1 GCA_017545045.1 Prevotella sp.
GGGAAAGTTTTGTACCTTTGTCGCCATAATTTTATTTCTCATCATTATTTAGTAAATAATTAACTAACAAAAAAAAATGAAAAAAATCATGATGGCCGCAGTTGCCTTAATCTGCATGACAATGGTAAGTGTTGCGTTGACTGCCTGTGGTAGTGACGATGACGACAAGGAAATGAGCTTTGACTATTATGTTTCAGGCTCAATCACCGGTTCTGCTTATTCGATGAAGAAAGACGTTGCCGATCCCTGGAACAAAATCGTGGCAGAGACCGACGTGAAAGTGAATGCCATCTTGCAAAAATACAGTAAAAACTGGAATGTCAAAGCCACATCGTCCAACTTGCAGCAAGTCGTTACGATCAACGATAATGAGGCAAAGCAACTGGTTGCCGAAATGAAGGTGGAACTCAACAAGGTCTTTGCTGACTTGGAGCCTCTGAAATCAGAGTATCCAAAAGATTACATCTCCTACCTGGTTAGCATTAAGGCCATGAATAACGCCCCTGAAAACGGTAATAAAGGGTGGAACGCCTTTATTAATGAAACAGTCAGCCTCCGCTTCGGAGGTGTTTTGGTAGATGACACCCCCTGAAGCTTGCGAAAGTGAAGCCCATGAAAAGGAGTGTATTGATTGCGGTCGTGGCCATGATGGCGGCTATGGGCGCCCAGGCGCAGAAAGTCGTCGTGGTTGACACAGAGGGCAACGGCGTACCCTATGCCTCGGTGATGACGGCTGAGGCGGAGTTTGTCGGAGTGACCGACCTGGACGGTGTGCTGGCCGACGCCAAGGGCAACACGGACATCACCGTGACGCACGTGGCCTACAAGCCCAAGCAGGTGAAGGTCAGCGGCGACACCCGCGTGGTGTTGGAGGATGCCGGCTTCGCGCTGGCAGAGATTACCGTCCAGCCCAAGCCGCTGGTCTATGTACAGACGTACTACCGCCTGTTCCTCTTTGACGAGAAGGACGGAATGGCGTACTACCGTGCAGGACTGACCGACAACGTCTACGACCGTGAGAAGAAGAAGGTGAGTGCCAGCACCGACCATGCGGCGAAGGCCAAGTACGGCATCATCAAGACCTTTCTGGGCATGTTTGGCAGCAAGTTCGACGCCATCAGCGAGATCAAGGCACGGAAGCTGGAGGACCGCATGATAGAGGCTGGCAAGCCCGTCGGGCTGACCATCAGCGACGTGCGGCCAGGCAGAAAGCAGATTAGCGACCGTTGGGGCACGCTGGGTCTCATTACCGACGGCAACGGCCAGCGCCGCTTCTCCTACGATGCCCAGAAGCTGTATAAGGACATGCTGAAGGCTGAGGGGAAGACCAAGAAACTGGAGAAGGCAGCCAAGAAGGAAGAGTTGCGTAAGAACATGGAAGAGTCCCTCTTCACTATCTTCCGCATCGACGAGGACGGGAACTATGCACCAGAGGACTTTGTAGCCAAGGAATTCATCAAGAGCTTCGACGAATTGAAGAAAGACAGGGAGACTGGTACCGAAGAGTATGTCCACTACAGCTATGGCATACAGGTGTTCACCATCGAACGTGCCTACGTGACGAAGAACGAGCTGAAGCAGAAGAAGAAGGACAACAAGATGA
>JAFYDA010000021.1 GCA_017545045.1 Prevotella sp.
AGATGACGAAGGTGCAGTAACTCCAGTTCTCCATAGATTGACTCAACTAATTGGCAAGTGAAGACATTGAAATACATCATACTGGTCATTAGCCTCAGCTTCTGCGGCCAGGCGATGGCACAGGAGGGCTTGGCTTCTCTCGCCAAGAAGATGAAGACTATGCGTGACTCCATGGTGGTCAAGGGTGTTGACCGCCGCTATATCGATGTGCCGGAGCAGCCGTGGCAGATCATTGTGAGAAGCAATATCAAACAGACCATCGTGAGTATGAACAACGAGGGAAGTATGGCCGGGCAGGATTATAGCGTCAAGCCCTATCTGAAAACCACGCCTTCATACTCCATAGGTCTGTGGGCCGGTTACAGGGGCTTCGGCTTAGGCTACTCGATAAACGTGGGTGGCGACAAGGGTAGCAATATCACTGTCGGTGCCACGGGCAATGCCTACGGTATCAATGTGCGCATCCACTCGTTCGAAAACCATAACCCGAACCTCAACCTGAATAGCGACCTGATTGCCGAGAAAGACAAGGACACCTGGCACGAAGTGCAGCTGACAGACCCCATCCACGTGAAGACCATTATCGCCGATGGATACTATATGTTCAATAGCAAGAAGTTTTCCTACGCCGCCGCCTACAAACAAAGGATCTTCCAGAAACGGTCGGCTGGTTCGCTGATGGCCGGACTGATGTACAGCTACACTAACATCGACTATTCCTCAGACCACAACGGCGACATCATCTATTTGATGGAGGGGCTGGGCAAGGTGAAGCTATGGCAGGGCAGCGCGGGCGTGGGCTATGCCTACAACTGGGTGCCCGTCCGTGGACTACTCATCAACGTCTTGGCCATGCCCATGCTGACCTTCATCAACAAACTCAAGGCCTACAGCTATGCCACCAACATCGAGAAGCTGATGGAAGATCCCTACTTCTGGGACCCCACTACGACCAGCGAAGAGTGGGACGAGTGGTTCTACAGCAACTTGCATATCACTCCCTTGGGCGACAAGACCTTCAACAGCGGCGTCAGCATAGGTTTCGATGGCCGTGTGTCGCTGACCTACAACTTTGGCCGCTATTTCGTCAATGCCTTCGGACAGTTCAACAACATCCGCTATCATCACAACAGCACCAGCGGCTATCTGAACGACTGGTTCGTGAATACCTCTTTCGGTATTCGATTATAAAGGGCTCACAGAGGGTCTGACCCTTTGTGAGCATGATACAGTGAGCTTTTCAACTTGAATAAATAAAAACCATTAAAATATGACACAAAAATTACTATCAATCATTGCCCTGCTTTGCCTGACGTTCACCAGCGCAAGGGCAGACGACAGTGGGTCGTGCGGAGCATCCGTTACTTACTCCTTCGTGCAGTCTACTCACACCCTCACCATCAGCGGCACGGGTGCTATGGCGGATTATGAAGATTCATCCGACCGGCCATGGGATGATTATAAGAATTTCATCGTAAAAATCGTCATCGAGAATGGCGTAACGAGCATCGGCGAAAAAGCCTTTTGTAATTCTGATCTGATGTCGGTTACCATTCCCGCCAGCGTGACGAGCATCGGCGCGAAAGCCTTCTATAACTGCTTAAGCCTAGGGTCGATCACTTTTGCTTCTGGATCGCAGCTTACGACCATTGGAGAAAGTGCCTTTGAGAGTTGCAAAGGCCTGCCGTCGGTCGACATTCCCGCCAGCGTGACAAGCATTGGCAATGATGTCTTCGAAGACTGCTCAGTCCTGACGTCGATCACTGTGGCTGATGGTAACGAATATTATTCTGATGATAATGGTGTGCTGTTCAACAAAGAAAAGACTACACTCATAAAATATCCTGAAAGAAAGGCCGTTGATCCTTACACCATTCCCGCCAGCGTGACGAGCATAGGCGATGGTGCCTTTAAAAATTGTTCAAAGCTGAAGTCGGTTACCATTCCCGCCAGCGTGACGAGCATCGGCGATGATGCCTTCGAAGACTGCTCAGTCCTGGGGTCGATCATTGTAGCTGCTGAAAACGCCAACTATTTTAGTGATGAAAATGGTGTACTGTTTAATAAGGACAAGACTGCGTTGATAAGATATCCTCAAGGAAAGGCTGCTGCTCCATATACCATTCCAGCCAGCGTGACGACCATCGGCAAGAGCGCCTTTCTGGATTCAAAGCTGACGTCGGTCGACATTCCTACCAGCGTGACGACCATCGGCGCAAGTGCCTTTAAGAATTGCTCTGGCCTGGCTTCGATATCCATTCCCGCCAACGTGACATGCATCGCCGAAGGAACCTTTGGGAATTGCAAAGGCCTGACGTCGATCACTTTTGCTTCCGGATCGCAGCTTACGACCATCGGCGAAAGTGCCTTTATGAGTTGTGAAAAACTGATATCGGTCGACATCCCCGCCAGCGTGACAAGTATCGGCAAGAATTCCTTTTGGAATTGTAAAGGCGTGACATCGTTCACCATCCCCGCCAGCGTGATGAGCATCGGCGATGATGCCTTCCAAAGCTGTTATGGCCTGACGTCGGTTAAGGTCTATGCCCCGTCATGCACCTTAGGATCTGATGCTTTTGCAGGAGCCACCGAAATAAAGAAGATTTATGTGCCCAACGTGGACGCCTATAAAGCTGCAGAAAATTGGAGTATATACAGCAATTTAATCACGGGTTTTTTGGGGGTATCTTTGAAACCGGAATATACAAATACCGTTTACGCCGGGGTTCAGAATTATTTTAAGTTAGAGCTTACAAACAACGACTCGGAAGCGGCTCAAAACGTTTCCGCCACGCTCTACCTTGGCGAGGAGGAGATTGATACCAAATCGCTAACCGGAGAAATTGCCGCTGGCGGTAAGGGAACCTTTGAATTTGTTGATGCGACCATTCAACCGATTACCGAGACAACCGTTATCGGCAATAACAATGAGAATGCCGTTTATACAGTCGTTGTCAAGGAAGGCGATGTAGAGATAGCCCGACAAGAGTTTTCATTTGTGATCCTGTATAACGGCTATCTGGGCAAGGATTATGCCTACCCATGTGCCGAGCCAGAATATAGGGGATTTACTTTCACTGGCGATGTTCAGATTTTGCCACCAAGTGTAAGCACTTATATGAATTCTGCTGCAGAATCCAGAGATGAGTCTTTCACGGTTAATCTTGGTGGTGACCAAATCGTCTACAAGGCATTTCTATATGTATCATATACTTGGGATAAGGTCGATACAGGCGACTTCAATAATTGGGAAACTAAATTTAACGGTGAATCGATTCTCCCTATCGCCAGTTATCGTGATCAGAGCAATTTGGGTAAATATGGTAAATATGGATACGGCTTGGTTGTCTATGATGTCACGGGTGAAGTCGTTAACGATGAAAACATGTTTCATTTGGGAAAGACGAATGGAAATGCCGCTGTCTATCCCAGTTCTTTGATTGTCATGATCGACAATCCTTCTTCTACACCGAAAGCCGTTTATATTTTGGAGGAGGCTGATCTTTTATCCAAAAATTATAATAAGAACATGGATGCTTCCTATAAATCGTCATTTGACAATCTTGATAAAGTTGCCGATGGCAAAGCCACATTGTATGTATTTGCCGCCGCAGCCCAAGCAGGGGAAGGCAGTTTGAAAATCAACGGTGAGACTTATGCTGATGTTTGGACAGGAACCAGCCAAACTTTCGACACCTACGTGAAAGACGTCACTATCGGCTCTGATGGCGTATCTGTCGAATTTATATCTACAGGCTCCACTATCCAGGCGCTCCATCAGATGCTTGTTGTCGACCTGTCCAACCGAATACTCATCGAGACCGGCAAGCCTTATATCGTGAAGACCCTCAACGACAACAGCGGGGTGCCCGTCAACTGTCAGACGTTCCTGCCCGTCGGCTACGACCTCAGCAAGGCCACTGTCACGCTTAAGCCTGTCAAAGGAGCACCCAAGGGACTGCCCGTCATCATCGGCAGCACCACCGACGGCGAGGTCATCCCCGCTGACGCCTACCTCCAGTTGGCTGCAGACCCTGGCGACACCAGTGGCAAGATCACCAGCGACGACATCGCCACTGACTACAACAGCGTGGCCGGTGATATGAGCAAACGCTTTGTGATTACCGACGGGAAAGATAACCTTTCCAAGATTCTCGAAGGCATCAAAGATGTGTCGGCCAGCGATGCCATCTTCTTCGTGCTGACCAACGGCAAGTTCACGAGGGTCAGCGTCAGCGCCGACGACCTCGCCGAGAACGCCAACCCTGCCAAGCCAGGCCTGCTGCTCTTCGTCCTCACCAAGTGGGAGTACATGAACATGGGCTCGGGTTCAGGCAGCAGTGGACAAGCTGGTGCTGGCTCCCGCACCATCGGCATAGGGGAGGGTGGAGCTACGGGAATCTCTCCAATTGAGAATGAAGAATTGAGAATTAAGAGTTCGGCTGGCGCGTGGTACGACCTGCAGGGCCGAAGCCTCAACGGAAAGCCCACCACAAAGGGACTATATATCCATCAAGGCAGAAAAGTGGTGATGAAGTAAGCCAAACCTCACAAAGGGTCAGACCCCTTGTGAGGTTCGCCGCGAGGCCGACTGCTACTCTTTGTCGTTGCGTTCGAGAATGATGTCCACGAGGGCGGTGACGTCGTCGTGGTTTACCTGATTGTCGCAGTTGATGTCATACTTCAGATCCTTCGTACCGGCCATGATGGCATTCGTCAGTGCCACCACATCGGCAACGTCTATCTTGCCGTCGCCGTTCACGTCGGACTTCTCGATGAATGTAGCCCTGACCTCTCCGCCTTCGAGCGTTATACTGACGATAATGCTTTCATCGCCGTTGTCAACATCGAAGACGTCAGCTGGGTTGATATTCTTAAAGAATGTCGAATAGCCGTTGGTGATGACGCAGGATGATTCGCCATCTGCCCAGATCATTATCGGCTTGAAGCCCTCTGGCAAGGCGGTGATACCCTCGCCGGCAAAGTTGATCACGTCACCTTCTCTGAGATAGATGTCGCAGAAATCTTCGTCACAACTCAGTATGGGCAGGGCGGTGAGCGTCAGTTTTCCTCTATTATTATCAATACATATTTTTGTGGAACTGATATTGACACCACTGCCAATGGTCAGTTCTCCCGTCACTGACGTTTCATCGTCGAGCCACTCTTTTTCATTGCATATGCTAAATTCACAATTGCTGATAGTGAGGTTTTCAATGTTCATCTTACCGCCTATGTTTCTGATGGCATAATAGCAGACGTTATCGGCATCGACACCACCGACGGTTCCCCCCTTGACGGTTAAGTTCACTCCGCTATAAACATTCAACAGTTCATCTGTTCCCGTAAGCTTGAAGCCGCTCAGGTCGAATGTCAGATTCCTCTCGCCCTCATCAGCTATGATGTCGATCACATATTCTCCGAGGTCGGCATCGTCGAGCAGCGTGATGGTCGAGCCGTCGGCGGCTTCATCAAAGGCGGATTGCAGAGAGATATACTCCTTCACCTCATTGCCCTTGGTGACGCTGACCTTCTGGATACCACCGTATGTCATCATGGCCTCGCCCTCGTATAAGACCATGCTGATATAGTCGGCATAACCAGCAAACACCTTGGCGGGGTCGATGACCTCGCTGCCACTCTTCATGTGGTCAGCATAGCCGTTGGTGATGGCGCTGGGTAATTCGCTACTTGCAAAGAACATTATCGGCTTGAAGCCCTCTGGCAATGCGGTGATACCCTCACCGGCAAAGTGGATCACCTGGCCTTTTCCGAGATAAATGCCGTAGTACTCTTCGTCCCAACTCAATATGGGCAGGTCGGTGAGCGTCAGTATTCCATCATAATTATTAATACATATTCCTGTGGTACTGATATTGACGCCACTGCCAATGGTCAGTTCTCCCGCCACTGACGTCTCTTCGTCGAGCTGCTCTTTTTCATTGTATATGCCCTCTCTGCAATTGCTGATAGTAAGGCTCTCAACGTTCACCTTACCGCCTATGTTACGGATGGCAATATAGCAGACGTTATCGGCATTTGGACCACCGACGGTTCCCCCCTTGACGGTTAAGTTTACTCCACTATGAACATACAATAGTTGATCTTTTCCTGTAAGGCTGAAGCCGTTCAGGTCGAATGTCAGATTTCTCTCGCCCTCATTAGCATCGATGCTGAACGTACTTTCTCCGAGGTCGGCATTGTCAAGCAGCGTGACGGTCGAGCCGTCGGCGGCTTTATCAAAGGCGGTTTGCAGAGAATAATACTGCTTTACCTTATCGCCCTTGGTGACGCTGACATTCTGTATACCACCTTCTGTCATTATGGCCTCACCATCGTATAAGACCATGCTGATATCATCGTCGTCAGTAACAAACACCTTAGCGGGGTCGATGACCTCGCTGCCACTCTTCACGTGGTCAGCATAGCCGTTGGTGATGGCGCAGAATAACTTTCCATATTCATCTATCTTTATCGGCTTGAAGCCCTCTGGCAATGCGGTGATACCCTCACCGGCAAAGTGGATCACCTGGCCTTCTCCGAGAACAATGCCGTAGTAATCTTCGCCACAACTCAGTATGGGCAGGGCGGTGAGTGTCAGTTCTCCATCATTATCAATACATATATTTATGGCACTGATATTGACGCCACTGCCAATGGTCAGTTCTCCCGGCACTGACGTCTCTTCGTCGAGCTGCTCTTCTAAATTGCGGAAGCCAAATTTACAATTGCGGATAGTAAGGTTCTCAATGTTCACCTTACCGCCTAAGTTATGGATGGCAAAATAGCAGACGTTATCGGCATCGGGACCACCGACGGTTCCATCCTTGACGGTTAGGTTCACTCCATGATGAACATACAATGGTTCATTTGTTCCCGTAAGGCTTTTGCCGTTCAGGTCGAATGTCAGATTCCTCTCGCCCCCATCAGCATTGATGTCGATATCAGCATTTCCGATATCGGCATTATCGAGCAGCGTGACGGTCGAGCCGTCGGCGGCTTCATCAAAGGCGGTTTGCAGAGAGTAATACTGCTTTACCTCATTGCCCTTGGTGACGCTGACCTTCTGGATAAGACCTTCAACCATTATGGCCTCGCCCTCGTATAAGACCATGCTGATGTCGCCAAAACCAACAAACACATTGGCGGGGTCGATGACCTCGCTGCCACTCTTCACGTGGTCAGCATAGCCGTCGGTGATGACGCAGGGCAATACGCCAGCACCAATCATTATCGGCTTGAAGCCCTCTGGCAATGCGGTTATACCCTCTCCGGCAAAGTTGATCACGTTACTTTCTCCGAGAATAATGCCGCAGCCATCTTCGCCCCAGCTCAGTATGGGCAGGGCGGTGAGTGTCAGTTTTCCTTCATAATCTCCAATACATACTACAGTGGCACTGATATTGACGCCACTGCCAATGGTCAGTTCTCCCGCCACTGACGTCTCATCGTCTATCCAATCTTCTTCATTGTAGATGGCATATTTACAATTATTGATAGTAAGGTCCTCAATGTTCACCTTACCACCTATGATATGGATGGGAACATAGCAGAGGTTATCGGCATCGGGACCACCGATGGTTCCTCCCTTGATGGTTACGTTTATACCGTATCTGACGTTCAAAACAACATTTGTGCCGGTAAGGCTGAAGCTGTTCAGGTCGAATGTCAGGTTTCTCTCGCCCTTATCAGCACTGATGTAGATTTCACCATCTCCGAGGTCGACATTGGCGAGCAGCGTGATGGTCGAGCCGTCGGCGGCTGCGTTGAATGCTTCTTGCAATGACTCATAAGGCGTGTCGCCTATCTTTGCAATAGGTTCCTGCGCCCACGTTTTGGTGGGGTAGGTAAGGATGGCAAGCAGTGCCACGAGGAACATCGCGGCGGTGCGCTTCGGTGTGGACAGCGCCCGTGCTGCCCGCAGCAATTCTGTTCGTTGAAGTCTCGTCTTCATCATTTTTTTCTTTTAATTGTTTCGTTTTGGGGTGCAAAGTTACGAAAAAGTCGAGAGCAATACAAAAGATTTTAATCTTTTTTTTCCCGAGACGGAGAAAATAGACCTTTTGAAAGAGGCCGGCGAGTATGATTTAAATCTCATACTCGCCGGGCGCGCCGAATTTCAGCACCAATTCCCTAATCTGTTGTGGGTTGTAGTGATTGTCATTGGGCGTGATAGCTAATTGTAGCAGTTTGGCATGGAATTTCGGGTCACGTTTAATCCATCTTAGCAGTTTGTCCTGTGCCTGCTTCGGATCGTCGATGTGCGGGAACAGCAACATGGCATACTCCGACTTGCCATAAGTTCTGATCATGAATTTTTCTTTAGTCATAGATGTGATGTTTTTATGATTAATTGTTTGATTATCAGTGGTATTATTATGATACAAAGGTACAAAAATTTTACGACATATGCAAGAAAATAGCCACTTATTTTCACCTCTGAACTTATTCAACTTATAATATAACTTGAATCACTTCGTTGAACAAGTTTTTAATAAAACCTTGCACAACTATCAAAAAAAGTGCTATCTTTGCAGACGAAAACGATGAATAATTAGAAATGATGAACAAAACCATTAGCCATTTATCCTTGCGGGCAGCGGCACTGCTGACCCTCATGATGCTCACCATCCTTACCGCCCCCAATGAGGCAAGGGCGCAGGGCGGTGGCTACAGCACTGATTCCTATACTCTGACGCTGAACGACAATTATGAAGGAGCAGAAATACGAATAATCTCCCCCATTCAGAGCGGCCGGACTATTCTGCTGAATTCGTTTGCAACTACACGCGAATACTTTTATTTTATGGGCTGGGCCACGACGGCCACTGGTGAAGTTGTATATGCGCCTGATGCAGAAATCACCATTAATGACAATCTGACGCTCTATGCCAAGTGGGCGGATACCAACCGGAACTACATTGTGTTGTTCAACGCCAACGGTGGTTCAGGTATGATGGCGGCGGTTGCGCAGGCGAAGCGCTCAGAATACACAATCCCTGCATGCGGCTATACCAGAGACGGCTATGGTTTCATCGGCTGGGCAACGTCGGCTGACGGAGAGGTCGTGTATAATCCCGGAACAGTCATCACGCTGACGAACAATCTGACGCTCTACGCCAAGTGGGCAGACGCTAACGAGAACTACATTGTGTCGTTCAACGCCAACGGTGGCTCCGGTATGATGGCAGCGGTTGCGCAGGCGAATCGCTTATCAGAATACACATTCCCAGCATGCGGCTTTACCAGAAGCAGCTATAGGTTTATCGGCTGGGCCACGTCGGCTGACGGAGAGGTCGTGTATCAGCCTGGACATACAAAACTTTTGTTTGGCAACCAGACGTTCTATGCCAAGTGGGAGGCGATTACCAGTGGCACGTGCGGACTGGTTAATCAACATTTACATTTTGATGGTACGGAGGTAACTTGGAGTTTGACCAAGAGCGAGGGCAGTGCTGATGATGATGTTCTCACCATCAACAGCAGCATCGCCAACGGAGTAATGGCAGACTATGAAGACGGAGGAAGCCCCTGGTATGGTCACCGCGGACAAATCAAGACCATCGTGATAGGTAATGGTGTGGAGAGAATAGGCCAAAGAGCCTTCAAGCACTGTACTAACGCAATATCAGTATCATTTGGCAATAGCGTTGATAAGATAAATTGTCAGTCCTTCCAAGGATGTTCAGACCTGAGGTCCGTCACCATCGGCAGTGGAGTGAAGAGCATCGAAACTTATGCGTTTTATGATTGCTCACAACTGACCTCAGTCACCATCTATGCGACGTCGGTGCCAGATTTAGACTTAAGTGTTTTTGATAATAATGCCGACGGGCGGAAGATATATGTGCCAGCCGCCAGCGTGGAGGCATATAAGCATGCGTCGAACTGGAGCGACTACGCCAGCGATATCTTGCCGCTGGATGTGATCATTGAGGACGGCAGCGACAAGAGCGTGCTGACAAATGGGCAGACGAAGAACATTGCGCTGAAACGGACATTCCCTGCAGGGAAGAAACAGACGGTGTGCCTGCCGTTCGACCCGTCGAAGTTGCTGACGCTCGGCAAGGTGTGGCAGTTCACGGGCATCAGCGAGGGCAAGGCGGTGATGACGCAGATCACTTCGGGCCCGCTTTTGGCGAACACACCGTACATCTTCGAGGCAACGAGCGACGTGATCGGTATCACATTCCCCAGCGCAGCGGTCAATATCAGCAATGACCCGAAGACGGCTCCTGACGGGCAAGCCTTCGTGTTCCGTGGCACGTACGAGCAGAAGCACTGGCTGGCCACGGACGACGCGGTAGTGAACGGCACCATCTACGGCTTTATGGTGGAGGACAACGACGGACAGCTGACAGGTCAGTTCGTCCGTGCCCGCCGAGAGACATACCTGAGGCCTTTCAGCTGCTATCTGGAATACAGCGGTGCACTGACGGACACTAACCCGACATCGCAGACCCGCAGCATGTCGGCAGAGGAACTGCCTGATGTGATTGAGATAGAGTGGAAGTCGGCGGAAGGGGCTTCTGGCTTGGCGACGGGAATCGACGAATTAAGAATTAAGAATTTAGAATTAAGAGATGAGAGATGGTACAGCCTCGACGGTCGCAGGCTCTCAGGCAGGCCGACGGCAAAGGGACTGTATATCAATAATGGCCGCAAGGTCGTGATTAATGACTCGCGAATCGCTTTTACAAAGTGTAACGACTAAAAGAGGGAGGACACGAAGATGAAGAAAAAATACGAGAAGCCGACATTGAAGGTCTATAAATTGAGGAGCCGTGTCTCCCTGATGGTAGGCAGTCCTACTCCCGATCAGTGGGGCCACATCCCCGGTCACCCCGCCGACGACAAGCATCTGGCATAACCAGCTCACCTCACAGAGGGTCAGACCCCTTGTGCGGTTTAGAAAATGAATAACAACCATAAAGATGAAGAAAGATATTAAGCAGAAACGTACGTACGTGAGGCCTGCGATGCGGGTGCACGAACTGAGAATGACGCCGAGGCTCCTTGTGGGCAGTGGCAATGGTGGACTGGATCCGCTGAGTCCGTTTACCCCTGGAGGCAACCCGATTCCATAGTGTGTAACCCTTAAAACGACAGCAGCAATGAAAAAGATATTCCTACTGGCAGCGCTGGCCCTGACGATGGCGGCGTGCAGCAACGAAGACAACATAACGGAACTGCCCGCCGACATTCTAAGCTCGGAGGCCGGCATCCCCTTCAGTGCAACGATTAGCACCGGTGGCGCAACACGAGCACTCTCCGGTCCAGACACCGATGGCAAGATTCAGGCGACATGGGCCGAGAATGAGGAGGTGGCACTCGTCTATGAGGTGGGTGGTACGACCATAGTGACCAAAGCCACAGTGAGCGCCGTGAGCGACGGCACTGACGGCAAGACGGCTGGCACCGCCACCATCAACGCGACACTCGAAGCTGGTGTGGCCAACGGCGACGACATTACCTTAATCTATCCCTATTCGATGGTGGAGACCTCGGACGAAAATATCGGCAAACTCAAGGCCGATGCCTTCATCGGGCAGAACGGCACACTCACTGGCGACGGTAGCA
>JAFYDA010000129.1 GCA_017545045.1 Prevotella sp.
GACTGCCGTCTCGTAATCATCGGGAATGGCTACATTCATCCATTGTTTCGGAGTCAGCATCATCTCTACATCGTCAGTCTCGGTAGTTAGCGTGACGTTGCCAACGATACCCTTAAAGTCCTTGATGGCACGGCCGAAGTTGATGCGCCCCATACCTTCAACGATGATAATCAACTCGGCACCTTTCTTGACGGCTGGGATGGTAAGCGACTTCTCGTTCTTCACACGGTCAATCTTTCCAATATATTTTTTATCAATAAACACCTGAGCAAAATCATGAAACTCACCGCTGAGCACACTCTGTGAAGTAATCTCGGGCAGACGGGTGGAATACATCATTGTGCCCCAGCCCATGTCCATTTCCTCAAAAGTCTTGATGGCACCATTGACGGGCTTGGTCAACGCACTTAACAGTGGTGCAAACTCTGTCAGCTCAAACTTCGGCACGGTGATGATGGGCATCGGAGCCTTGGGAACAGATGCCATCTTCTTGCCGTCATTATACTTCTCCATCATCTTGCGCAGTTCCCAGAACTTCGGCGTGGCGAGACCCCACTCGTTGATGGGGGCGTCGTAGTCGTAAGAGGTCACGTCAGGAGCAAAGCCGGGCGAGTTGGCACCTGCCCAGTGGCCGAACGACGTACCGCCGTGGGTCATGTAGAGGGAGAAGCTAATACCCTTCGAGAGCATTTCGTCCATGCCCTCGACCATATCCTTGGCGGGGCGCGTCTCGTGGCGGGCACCCCACTTGTCGAACCAGCCGCTCCAGAACTCGGAGCACATCTTCGGGGCATTGGGGCGCAGCTCGCCGAGGCGGCGGAACTGGTCGTTGATATTGGCACCCGTACCGAAGTTCATCGTCCACGTCAGGTCGTCAAGGCCGTTCTTTTCGAAGTTGCTGGACCAGTCGCACTGGAAGAGTGCCAGTTCCTTGCCGTAGATGCTGCGCAGACAGTCACGGATTTCCGAGACGTAGGGCTTGTCTTCACCATACGAGCCGTATTCGTTCTCCACCTGAATCATGATAATTGGGCCACCATTCTGAATGGTCAGCGGCTTGAGCTGCTCACCCACCTTCTCCTCGAAAATCTTCACGCGCTCCATAAAATAAGGATCACGCTCGCGCAGGCGTATATCCTTTTTCTTTAATAGCCACCAGGGCAGACCACCCATCTCCCACTCGGCACAGACGTAGGGACCGGGGCGCACGATGACGTACATGCCGTTCTTCTGAGCCAGTCGGCAGAATTCGGCCACGTCGTTGTTGCCCGTGAAGTCGAACTGGCCCTCGCGCTGCTCGTGGATGTTCCAGAACACATAGAGACAGAGCGTGTTCATGCCTAAGGCCTTGCACATCTGGATGCGGTGCTCCCAGTAAGGACGGGGAATACGGGGATAGTGAACTTCGGCAGCCTTCACCACGAAGGGCTGGCCGTTGAGCAAAAAGGTCTTGTCGCCCGTAGTAAATGTTCCAGGCTTTGTAGCAGCCTGTACCAAGGCAGGTGCTGTGAGTAACATGGCCGCAATGGCCAGTAATTTGAATGCTCTCATAGTCGTTATGATTTATTGGTTATTATATATTGGAGTTCCTTCTGAAGTCAGCCCCGCAGCTGACACTTTAATGCGCGTTTGCTTGCCGTTGTTATAGAAAATGGCCTTAAAGCACCCGTCATCGTCAAGACTGGCATTAGGGTTCCAGTAGAGTGTACGACGATAGTCCTTCACGGTTTTCGGCAATGGACGATGACTGTAATCAGGATGATAGAAGTCGTCAGGCTCGTACATACCCTTCAGTATCAGTCGACGGTCACGGTAGGTATAGCGCTTACCCTCATCTGCTACAAGCATAAAGTCAAGCGTCACATCGGCAGTATTCACCTGCTGTTCTACCCGTTTGTCCTCATTACGCAACTCAAAGTCTGTATAGAGTCTGATTTCGTCCTGACGGTTCAGCTTCATGTCGCGATTAATCAGAAAATCGCTTCTGAACTGAGATCGTGCCACTTTTCCAGGATCATAATTACGATAATAGACGTAAGGCGTAAACATGCCATCGTTCTGCCTTGCCATTACATTCATTTTCCGTTTACTGTTATAATTACCAAGCAGCGCCATGCTCACCTGAAAAGGAAATTCGCGAGGCATAAAGGTTCCGAACGAGAGTCCACGGTCTGTGACAAGGTTGTACAGGTCCTGGGCATCGTAGACACACGCCGGTTTTGAATAATCAATCCGTTGACGTCCGCGGCGACGGCGGCCCTTGACATTGACATTGCGCAGCTGAGTATCCATCTTTGAAAGACGCTCCACCTCAGGCAGTAATGAACCATCGTCGGCCAAGAAATCATCCTGTTCCTGAGGCAGGTGACACTGGTAGAAACTGTATTTCTTGGCAAAGACCGGATAGAACAATTCGCGCTTCACATAATACTCTGGAATAGCCTCCTCGTCAAGGAATCCCTTGCGTTCAAGCCGACGCAACTTCTTGTCGCTGATATCAGTATCGTAAGCCTTCAGAAAAAGGATGGCGTCACCATAGTAAGGCGGCACGTTGAAGGCAAAGTGTCCCCCATTGTCTGTTTCCATCTTCACGGTGGCGACATCAGCCCCTAATACCAATTCACCCTCAACGGTCACCTCATGTTTTAAATCGCCATAAACCTCAAACGTGTTGGGGTCATCAGAAGCACCTGTCACATTGAACGTGCCATTATCATAGAGCAGCCAAGACGGCTGTCCTGGGCTTTCAGAAGCGCTTTCCGATGACGATGAGGAATCATCGCCGCCTTCGTCGCCGCTACTTTCAGTAAAGGTTTCACCCACGATCCCAACACGTGCCTGCATTTCCTTCAGCTGATAAGGCGGTCCCTCAATTTCTCCCGTTCTGGAAGGGCTGTAGCCAAAGACGCCTACCGCCCAATAGCGCACCTCGTCGGGCATGTATTCGTTAACATCAACCATAGGATGAACCGTGCCCTCTACGGTCATTGTCTGCTCTGGCTCATAACGAAGAGGTTGACCGCTGGCCAGCTCGCGATAGTCGTAACGACGCCATCCCTGTACCATCAACAGCAAGTCAAGATGCTGGCGATGCTCACGGTCGTCGGCCTCGAAATAATAGTCGGGATAGGGCACAAAGCCTTTAAGCTCACTACTGAGCAACAGATCCGTCAGCATGTTGCCTGTGTCGTAAGAAGGCTCGTCGGTGGCGCCGTCGCGCACGGCAATAGAAATATGGTCGGCATCGGCAGGAGCACGGAAATTAAGGGTTATCTGCTCGAACGGTTCATAGGTTTTCTTGTCTTCATCAATGACGATGGACTGCTGTCCATAATCATGATGATTGACAAAGAACAGACGGTCGGCAAGCAACTGCCCCGACTCATCGATGACAAGCAGGTTGTTGACGCCTGTAGGCAATTCCGCCTTGTCAAGAGTCAAGGCCGTACTGCCCGTTATCGTCTCAAAGTGCTTGAGTACGCCACGGCAAAGCACAGCAACCCCATATTCACGCCCTGCCAGTAAACCGCTCAACGAGATATTTGCCACCAAATTGTCGCCTACGGCATCAAGACGGAGCGCACACCCCGCCTTTTCGGCTTTGGGCAGGTCAAAGGTATAGTCTTTGTTGTGCCAGTGGAAACTGGCCGTTAAGCGATGATCCTCTGGCACATCAACAGTGAACACGCCACGTCCCTGATGGGTCGTGCTGATAGTGATGTCGCGATCGGCCACCTTCACCCGTCCACTGACATCCTGCTGCTCACCGTCTTCATCCGTCGCCTCAAAGGCCACCGTACACTTCTGTCCTGCAATCAAGTGACCACCTTCTGGATAGAAGTTGACCATCAGTTTCTCTTTCTGTTCTTTTTCCAATCGCGTCTTCGGACGACTAACAATATACTTTGAGGAATAATCACCAGCCGTCTCCGGTCGTTCATAGACAGGCACCACCCGGGAGTAGACAGCGTCAAACTGCCGGAAGAAATCTTTTGCCATCTGGAGGTTATAGAAGCAGTGATAATCCTTGCTGCCAAATTCATGCTCGCTGACGCAGAAGTTCAGCATCCAGCGGGTATAAGCCCGGACTTCATAGAAACCAGAGTAAATAGAATCCTGCAAAGCGAAGTTACCATCGCTGTAGCCATCCTCAGAAGCAATGATCTGCTGTCGTTCCACCAACATTCCGTCGGGCGAAAGCAGTTCCACGTAGAGAATACGGCTCATGTCGCTATAAGTAAAATCATCCGCCCGTACCAGGTAAGCCTTATACCAAATGGTGTCTCCTTTGAAATAGCAAGTGTTGTCAAGATGTAGATAAACCTTTTCTTGCACAGGACCATCTTCCAGCATTTGCCGGACACTATCAAGCCTTGATTGCGCCTGAAGTTTTGCTCCGAAGAACAATAGCATAAGAACTATCAGTAGGTTTCTATTCATATTGCAAAGATAACCTTTTTTAGTAGAAAAAGAGTATCAAATTTCAAAAGCATAGATTATTCTAACATTTTTTAAGTGTTAGAGTGACGTTTATTCAAAAAAAAGCATTATCTTTGCACTCAAATTTATGTTGAAAGATTATCTATAGTTTTTTTTACCTTGGAGATTTCCAAGGAAAAGTGTTAAATGTAAATCCTCCCAATTCCCGTGAGGGAAGTAAGAGAGCCCGAAAAAAATTGACCATAAACCTTCGACCGTGAGGTTAAAGGTTTATTTTTTTTCAATTTTTACTTGCCGAAGTCGAAGCCCAGACGGACACCATCGTAGCTCTTGCTGATGTCGCCGATGGCCTGAATGTTCTGATTTCCACTCATAGCAGCCATCGTCTGTAGGACGCTGAGCAGTTTCTTTCCCTCGAAAAGCAAACCGATTCCGTTGACATTGCGCTTAGCATAGCAGTTGATATTCAACAGAAGTCCGCTGAGCGTCACCTTACTTGTAGCGGCATCATAGGTCCACTTGCCATTCATCGGCACACCACGGAAAGAGGCCGAATAAGTGCCGTCCTGACTAAACGTAATCGTTGTGTTCTGATTGCTAATGCCCATCTGCTGGTAATATGGCAGCATCTTTGTCTTGATTTGTCCGGCCACCACCTCGCCGCCAGCCTTCGCCAACAGCTGCTCGCTGGTAAAAGCACAACCAGGACCAGTGTAACTCCATGAGCCATACAAGTCCTGCTGGCTCACTTTCTGTGCACCAATGACACTGGTAATGACATTACCAATCGTGCCGCCTTGCAGCACACCACTTAACACGTCGCCCAAAACATTACCGGGAGAACCTGTCGTTCCTGTTGCATTAGGCATTCCACAGCTGGCCACAAGCATTGTGACTGCTGCCAAAAGAATCGTTTTCACCTTTTTCATAACTCATGCATGTATAATGATTAGTCTTCAAATTGCAAACTCAACTGCCGGTCACCTAAGAGATTATAGCTCATACGGTGATAGGGCGTGGTTCCGTATTGCCGGATAGCCTCACGGTGTTTCTTGGTGGGATAGCCCTTGTTTGAGCACCAATCGTATTGCGGATATTCCTCTGCCAACTGGTTCATATAGTCGTCCCGATAGGTCTTTGCCAGTATCGAAGCAGCCGCAATAGCCATGTATTTTCCATCGCCTTTGACAATAGTCGTGTGGGGCAGGTCGTGATATTTCTTGAACCTGTTGCCATCAACGATAATGGCCTGCGGACGCACCGTCAACTGATCCAGTGCACGGTGCATGGCCAATATGGAGGCATTTAATATATTAATATGGTCTATCTCCTTAGGTGTTACTATTCCTACTGCCCATGCCACGGCATCGCGCTCGATGATACTGCGCAGTTCATAGCGTCGGTGCTCCGTCAGCTGCTTCGAGTCATTCAGGAGGTCGTTCTCATATCCATCAGGCAAGATGACTGCTGCGGCATAGACGCTACCCGCCAAACATCCACGTCCGGCCTCATCGCATCCGGCTTCTGTCAGTCCTTCATAGAAATGATTCATCAACATAGGCCTAGAACATTTGAATCACTCTGCGCAAGCCATTGACCAGCACATCCACTTCTTCTTTCGTATTATAAAGGGCAAAGGAAGCGCGCACCGTGCCAGCAATCCCGAGCCTGTCCATCAGCGGCTGGGCACAGTGGTGGCCCGTCCGCACGGCAATGCCCAGACGGTCGAGCAGTGTACCGACATCCAAATGGTGGATATTGCCAACGTTGAACGACACGACAGCATCATGCTGTTCCTTTGGGCCATAAATCGTCAGTCCATCTATCGTCTGCAACTGCTCCATACAGTAGCGGGTCAATTCTTTTTCGTGAGCCTCTATGGCATCGAAACCAAGGGAACTGACATACTTGATGGCTGTGGCCAGACCGTGAGTAGCTATGTAGTCGGGGGTGCCTGCCTCAAACTTGAAAGGCAGCCGCTCATACGTTGTCTTTTCCCACGTCACCTTGTCTATCATTTCGCCACCGCCTTGGTAGGGAGGCAGTTTCTCAAGCCATTCTTCCTTGCCATAGAGCACACCTATACCCGTCGGACCGTACATCTTATGTCCGCTGAAAGCCAGGAAGTCGCAGTCCATCGACTGTACATCTACCTTGAAGTGTGGCGCACTCTGAGCAGCATCCACCAAGACTGGGATACCGTGGGCATGGGCAATCCTGACGATATCCTCAACAGGATTCACTGACCCCAATACATTACTTACATGTGCCACACTGATGATCTTGGTTTTTTCTGAAATCAGTTCTTCCAACAGGTCCAGACAAAGGACACCTCCGTCTGTGATAGGGACATGCTTGACAACGATTCCATGCTTCACCGCCTGAAGTTGCCACGAAACAATGTTTGAATGGTGCTCCATCTCAGTGACGATGACCTCATCACCTTTCTTCATCTGTGACTCGCAAAACGAGCTTGCCACCAGGTTGATGGCTTCGGTAGTGCCACGAGTGAAGACGATTTCCTCCGTCTTACGAGCACCGATAAAGGCACGAACCGTCTCACGCGCTGCCTCGTGCAGGTCGGTTGCCTGTTGGCTGAGATAATGCACGCCACGATGCACATTGGCATTCACATTCAAATATTCATCGCGCATGGCATCAAGCACGCATAAGGGCTTTTGTGTGGTGGCGGCATTGTCCAGATAGACCAGCGGCCTACCGTATACCTCCCGCTGCAAAATGGGGAAGTCCTCTCGTTTTTTCTGAACGTCGTACATACTATTTCGTAATTATGCGACAAAGGTACAAAAATTATATTAAAAACTTGTTTGTTTTCAAAACTATTTTGTATCTTTGCACCCATACTAAACACCCAAAACTTAATAGCGTATGAAACATTTAGTACTTACATTGATTGCTGCTACGGCTCTGTGCACGTCCGCTACTGCACAGACCAGAGTGAAGAACATTTATGCCAATTCAACCAAGTTGAATGTTGAGCTGCTTCAGGATCAGGAGCAGACGGTACAGTTGAACCGTTATCTTTTTGCAGGTTACAACACGCTCTGCATGCCGATGTCGCTGACCGCCGATAATCTGTCGGCAGCAGCCAAGGATCTGAGAGTGGAGAAACTTGTTGCCATCCAGCAAGAAGGTGCGACACTGAATCTTTTCTTCGTCGACTGCACTAACGAAGGCATCCAGGCAGGAATGCCATATCTTGTCTATTCGCCTACAACACAGTACCTGAGAGTGAAGAATACGGATGCCATGAACATCAGCACTGAGTTGAAAGTCGTCCGTCTGAGCGATGACAATGGTAATCAGGTGACTTTCGGCAGTGGCTGGGAGAACATTAAGAAAGCAGGTCGCTATGGCATTCCCGCCCAGCAGGATGTTACACCATTAGAAAGTGTGCTCGTCCGTACCGAGGCCGACAAGAACTTCTTGCCCACCCGTTGTGGCTTCATGTGGGATCAGCAGTCGCCAACAGCTCGTGAACTGAATATCAGGCATGCTGCCAATATGAGTGACGTAACAGCCATCGTTGGTGTAGAGCAAGCCAAGAAGGGTGCTGCCTGCTATGACCTCAGCGGACGCAAGATTGACGGACAGGCCAAGAAAGGTGTCTATGTAGTTGGTGGCGAGAAAGTCATTATGCGATAAAACACGTAAATCACAGGGAGGCTCCCCAGAATTCTGTAGCGCCTCCCCAGAAAAATGCGGAGGCTCCCCAGAATCACAGGGAGCCTCCGCATTTTTTATTATAAATTGGTATTTACAATTTCGGTCCTGCAGCAACCAAAGCCTTACCAGCCTCATTGCCTTCATACTTCTTGAAGTTCTTGATGAAGCGGCCTGCGAGATCCTCAGCCTTCTTGTTCCACTCAGCAGCGTCAGCGTAAGTGTCACGAGGATCGAGGATGTTGGTGTCTACGCCCTCAAGCTCTGTGGGAACCTCGAAGTCGAAGTAAGGAATCTTCTTCGTAGGAGCCTTCAGGATGGCACCGCCCAGGATAGCGTCGATGATACCACGAGTATCGCGGATAGAGATACGCTTACCAGTACCGTTCCAACCAGTGTTTACGAGGTATGCCTTAGCACCGCTCTTCTCCATCTTCTTAACCAGCTCCTCA
>JAFYDA010000130.1 GCA_017545045.1 Prevotella sp.
ACGGCCTACGAGAACGGCATTCTCTGCGGCGACATATACTACGTAGCTCCCGCCGACATCACGCTCAACGAAACGGAAGCCGGAGAGGTGACAGCAGTGGATGGCTACTTTAGCAACGTCACCCTGACGCGCACGCTGCAGGCAGGCGGCTGGAACACGTTCTGCGCTCCCTTCAGCACGGCCATGCCGAGCGGATGGACGGTGAAGGAGCTGAGCAGCTCTGCTTTCGACAGCTCGACGGGCGAGCTGACGCTGAACTTTGGCAATGCCGCCAGCATCGAGGCCGGCAAACCTTATCTGGTGAAGGTGGATGCCAACGTTGCGAACCCGACGTTCAACGGCGTGACCATCAGCAGCACGACCACCACGACCGAGACGACGGCAGTAGATTTCGTACCCGTAATGAACCCGACGAACCTGACGGGCGACGACAAGACGGTGCTCTTTGTCACGGGCGGCAACAAGCTGACCTATCCCTCGGGCGACGGCAACATCAACGGCTTCCGCGCCTACTTCCGGCTGAAGGGTGAGTTGGTATCGCTGGTCCGTGCCTTCCACATGAGCTTCGACGACAACGTGACGGGAATCACCACCGTTATCTCCGACGAACCGACGACGGCCAGCGGCACTTACACGCTTGACGGTCGGCGCATCGAGGGGCAGCCCACGCAGAAGGGCGTGTACATCGTGAATGGTAAAAAGGTCATCAAATAAAGAATGGAGGATACGACTATGATTAAGAAAGAGTATATAAAGCCCATCCTCGAGGTGGAAAAGACAGAAATTATCAGCCAGCTAATGGTCGGCTCACTTCAGAGTGTAAAGTCCAGCGGTCTCGACAATGAGGACGATTTGCAGTACGATGGTAGCGGCGGCGACCAAGGTTATGCATGGTAATCCAACGTAAACAATCCCGATACTCCTGCGGAGGCCACTGCGTCTCCGCAGGAGTTCTCGGTCTCTTCTACCATGCCTCTCTGCCGCGAGCGGTGCTAGAATGAAATGTTTTTACTGATTTCTTTGGAAGTGTCGGTGAAATTGTGTAATTTTGCAGCAAAACAACAAAACGAGTCATGGAACCAAACGGTAACGGCGTAAGTGTTGAACTGCGAGGACTGAGGATTGGCTATCGTGCCAGGAGGAACATCAAGGTTGTGGCCGAGGGACTGGATGCCACAATACGGCAGGGAGAACTGACGTGCCTGTTAGGAGCCAACGGCATAGGAAAATCGACACTGTTGCGGACATTGTCGGCCTTTCAGCCTAAACTGGGCGGTGAGATTCTTGTCGGTGGCCGTGAGATAGATGACTATAGCGACAAGGAGCTGAGTCGCACGATAGGCGTCGTGCTGACAGAGAAACCGGACATTCGGAACATGACCGTGCGGGAGATGGTGAATCTGGGTCGCTCGCCCTACACCGACTTTTGGGGAAACTACACGGAGGAAGACCGCCAGGTGGTGAGCGAGGCCATCGGTCAGATAGGCATCAGCGGCCTGGCGGAACGCCTGATAGAGACGCTGTCGGACGGTGAGCGGCAGAAGGTGATGATAGCCAAGGCACTGGCACAGCAGACGCCAGTCATCTATTTAGACGAGCCGACGGCATTCCTTGACTTCCCCAGCAAGGTGGAGATCATGCTCCTGTTGCGCCGCATCAGCAGGGAGGCTCAGAAGACGATATTCCTTTCCACCCACGACCTGGAGCTGGCACTGCAGATTGCCGATTGTGTGTGGCTGATGGACAACGACAAAGGACTAAACACAGGCACACCGCAACAATTAGCGGAAAAGGGCGTACTCACAGAATTCGTAGAACGCAAGGGTATACATTTTGACCAAGAGACACTAAACGTAAGAATAGACAAGAACGAATGATTTTCGGACACGGAGACGATGCGTATCGCTATGGCGATAAGATAAAGATCAACTTCAGTTCCAACCTGCCAGGGTTTGCAGACCTGAGCGGGCTGAAGGCTCATTTGACAGACCGGCTTGACGTTATCAAGTCGTATCCCGAACCAGAGGCGATGGAACTGGAGACGATGCTGGCGCAGGAGTTGGACATCCCGGCAAGCAATGTCTTGGTAACGGCTGGTGCCACAGAGGCCATCTATCTTATTGCCCAGTTCTATAAAGGATGGGCATCAGTCATACCACAACCGACATTTGCAGAATATGCCGACGCCTGCATGATGTTCGACCACATGCTCTCGTTTCACAATCAGGACGAGCTGGAGATACTGCCCGAGAGAAGACTGTACTGGCTTTGCAACCCCAGCAACCCCACAGGCCATGTCATGCTGAAGCCCCTCGTCAACCATATTGTGAGAGAACAGCACCACTACATCTTCGTCATCGACCAGTCGTACGAAGACTACACGACGAAGGCCATGCTCGTGCCTAAGGAGATGCAGGATTGCCATAACCTGTTGCTGATTCACTCCATGACGAAGAAATACTGTATTCCCGGACTTCGATTAGGCTATATCACGGGCTCACCTGTCATTTTGGACCGATTACGACATTTACGACAGCCTTGGACAGTGAACTCACTGGCCATCGAGGCTGGAAAATATCTTGTCGGCAATCATGTAGAGGTATTGCCCGACAGGCAGCAATACCTTGAGGAGGCTGCCCGTCTTCACCAAGAACTGAACAGCCTCCCCGAGTTGATGTTAATGGATAGTAATACCAATTTCATGCTGGCCTATATCGAACGTGGAACGGCAAGCCAGCTGAAACAATGGCTTATCAGACACTACGGCATTCTCATTCGCGATGCATCCAACTTCCGAGGCCTTGACAACATGTGCTTCCGCGTGTCAGCCCAGACAAAGGAAGAGGACGACCTGCTGATTGCCGCCATCAAGGAATACATACTGGACTTATAGCTCCTGAAAGGCTGCTGCCTCCGCTTCTGCGATGATTTCCTCACGCGACTTTTCCTGTTTTGCGTGGGTAATGTCGCTCAAGTCGAACTCGTCAGCCACAGACGCTTCCACCTTATTCTGCACGTCCTGCCTGTCCTGATTTTCCAGTTTTTCAGCTTTCTCCTGCACAATGACGAATTCCTGGTCCTGCTCAGTAGACGGAACAGCCATCGTAGGCTCTTCCTCCATCTTTGTGCGCTCGCTCTTGGCTGTAAAGATGGCATCGATAAACTGCGGTTCACGTTTGAGACGCTTCAAGGTGGCTTCTGATGCCAATTGCTGTGCTTCCTTCTTGGAATAGCCTTCACCCGATTCACCAGCAACACCTTCCATGAAAGCCTGGAACTTGAATACGGGCGAACCGCTCTCCTTATCCTTACTCTGGTTCAGCAGACGGAATTCCAGACGAACACGGTTCTTCTGGCTCCATTCCAGAAGTTTCGACTTGAAGTTCACTTCTTTATACGCCACCTTGTCAATATTGACAAGCTTGGTCAGGATGCGTTTTTTCATAAAGCGCATGACAGCCTGGTAGCCCTGATCAAGATAGATAGCACCCACCAGAGCCTCAAAGGCGTTGCCTGCCATATAATTATTATGCGAATTGCTGTGACCTGACGAGAGGATAAGGCGCGTCAAACCCATTTCCTCGGCCAGTTTGCCTAAGGTGTCGCGGCTTACGAGCTTGGAACGGGTGTTGGTCAGGAACCCTTCACGCTTGCCTTCAAAGTGGTCGTAGACAATGTGACCCACCACTGCGTCGAGCAAGGCATCACCTAAGAACTCCAGCCTCTCATTATTCAGGGGACGACCCTTCTCATTTCGCTTTGATATGCTCTTATGCATCAAAGCCAGCTTATAATGTTCAATATTGTGAGGATAAAAACCCATCACTTCGTACAAAGAAGAAAAAAGCTCCTTCTCCTGACGGAAAGGGAGCTTTAAACGGTCAATAATATCGTTAAGCCTCATACTTTTTGAAAACGACACAAGCATTGTGGCCACCGAAACCAAACGTATTGGACAATCCGGCGCGGACAGTACGCTTCTGTGCTTTGTTGAAGGTGAAGTTTAAGTTATAATCTATCTCTGGATCCTCGTCTCCATCCTCATGATTGATTGTCGGTGGGATGATGTCGTTCTGGACAGCCAGAACCGTTGCCATAGCCTCAACAGCGCCAGCAGCACCTAACAGGTGGCCTGTCATGGACTTCGTTGACGAAATATTCAACTTGAAGGCTGCATCACCGAACACTTCCTTGATGGCTTTAGCTTCAGAAATGTCACCAACATGTGTTGATGTGCCGTGAACGTTGATATAGTCAATATCCTCAGGCTTCATGCCAGCATCCTCCAAAGCATTCTGCATCACCAACTTAGCGCCTAATCCCTCAGGATGAGAGGCGGTGATATGGTGTGCATCAGCACTCATACCCGCACCAACCATCTCGGCGTAAATCTTGGCACCACGTGCCTTGGCGTGCTCCAGCTCCTCTAAGATAAGACAACCAGAACCCTCGGCCATGATAAAGCCATCACGGCTGGCACTGAACGGACGACTGGCTTTCTCAGGCTCATCGTTACGCGTTGACAGCGCATGCATGGCATTGAAGCCTCCTACGCCCGTAGCACAGACGGCAGCCTCAGCACCACCTGCAACAATGGCATTAGCCTTACCAAGACGAATCAAATTAAAAGCATCAGCCAACGCATTTGAAGAAGATGCACACGCAGAAGCCGTAATATAGTTGGGACCGTGGAATCCATACATGATGGAAATCTGACCAGCGGCAATGTCGGCAATCATCTTGGGAATGAAGAACGGATTGAACTTGGGACCGTCATCAATATGCTGCCCATAATAAACCACCTCGTCTTCAAACGTCTTAATGCCTCCAATACCTACGCCAAAGACCACCCCGATGCGATTCTTGTCTTCGTTCTCAAGATCCATCTTGCTATCTTCTACCGCTTGCTTGGCTGCAATCATGGCCAGCTGTGTGTAGCGATCCATTTTGCGGGCCTCCTTACGGTCCAGATAATCGTTCACATTGAGGTTCTTTACCTCGCAGGCAAACTTCGTCTTGAACAGGGTGGTATCAAAAAGTGTAATAGGTGCTGCGCCACTCACTCCGTTGATGAGGTTCTTCCACATCTCTTCCGGAGTGTTGCCCACTGGCGTGACGGCGCCAAGCCCTGTTACAACTACTCTTTTTAACTCCATATTTATTTCGCGTTCTCTTCGATATAAGCAATAGCGTCACCAACGGTGCCAATCTTCTCTGCCTTATCGTCGGGAATAGAAATACCAAATTCTTTTTCGAACTCCATGATGAGCTCAACAGTATCGAGAGAGTCTGCACCAAGGTCGTTTGTAAAACTTGCTTCGGGCTTTACCTCTGCCTCGTCAACACCCAGTTTGTCTACAATAATTGCCTTTACTTTGCTTTCAATTTCTGACATAATTTTTTAAACTTTAATTGTTAATAATTAGTTGCTATCTTGAAAATTTTCCGGCCCTTTTGCCGTTTGCGGGTGCAAAGTAACACAATTTCTATCAGTTACGCAAATTTTTTGATGAAAAAGTGACGCTAACCTGCACACTCGAAGTGTATTTGTGCAAAAAACGGCACATTTTTCGTGTAGCATTTACATTTAATTTGCAAATTAACATGAAAAACTTGTCTTTTAGTTGCAAGTTTCGAAAAGTTTCAGTAGCTTTGTAGCCTAAAACAAATTATATAGAAAAAAAGATGTCATTTACAGAGCAAGCAAACAAGATTTTCAATCAGGCTATTAATGACTATCACCTGACAGATCATATAGACACGCCTATCAAAAATCCTTATTCCCGCGACACGATAGAGTATTCACTCTACCTGAAATGCTGGATTGACACCGTGCAGTGGCATTATGAGGACATTATCCGTGATCCACATATTGACCCTGTGGAAGCATTGGCACTGAAAAGGCGTATTGATCAAAGTAATCAGGACCGTACAGACTTGGTGGAACAGATAGACGCCTACTTCCGTCAAACCTACAGCAACATCATGCCACTACCACAAGCAAGACTCAATACAGAAAGTCCGGCATGGGCTGTTGACCGACTAAGCATCCTGGCACTCAAAATCTATCACATGCGGGAACAGGTTGACCGCGCAGATGCTACGGAAGAGCACCATCTTCGTTGTCAGGCCAAGTTAGACGTACTGATTGAACAGCAGAAAGACTTGTCTATAGCTATTGACCAGTTGCTTGAAGACATTCAGGCTGGACGTATCTACATGAAAGTCTATCGCCAGATGAAAATGTACAACGACCCGTCTACCAATCCCATTCTCTATCAACAAAAGTGAAGAAGGAGCATATTCTCATCATACGGTTTTCTGCCATGGGTGACGTCGCCATGACGGTTCCCGTGGTGTACTCTCTGGCCACACAGTATCCACACATACGAGTCACGGTGCTTAGCCGCAAGTTTGCGCGGCCTTTTTTTGAAGACCTGGCTCCTAACGTCGATTTCATGGAGGCTGACCTGAAGCGGGAATATCATGGAGTAAGGGGACTAAACGCTCTTTACCGTCGGCTGACGGCCAAGCAGTTTACCAAGATTGCAGACCTTCATAACGTATTGCGCTCGGAATACCTTCGGTTGCGCTTCAACATGGGTCATTACCGCGTAGAGCACATCAACAAGCACCGCAAACAGCGCCGCGTCCTTGTCTCTTATAATAATAAGGTACTTAAGCCCATGCCGACACCATTCCAGAACTACGCTGACGTACTGGCCAAGCTGGGCTATCCCGTGAAGGTGGAATTCACATCGCTCTTCCCGCCAGAAGGTGGTGAATTGAACCTGTTGCCAGCCATCATCGGCCCCAAGAAGGATTTCGAGCAATGGATAGGTATAGCCCCCACGGCGGCCCATCCTGGTAAATGCTATCCAGAGCCCCTGATGCGGCGGGTCATCGACGAGCTTGTCAAACGTCATCCGAAGGCACGTCTTTTCCTCTTCGGGCGAGGCAAGAATGAAGACCGTCTGTTTACGGCATGGTGCAACGAACTGCCACAATGTGTCTACGTCAGTCGGCATTTGGAGAATATGCATCAGGAGTTGATACTAATGAGCCACTTGGACGTCATGGTGTCTATGGACTCCTCCAACATGCACATGGCATCGCTTACGGCCACGCCCGTAGTCAGCATCTGGGGAGCGACGCATCCATACGCAGGCTTTATGGGATGGAACCAGCCTGCAGAGAACGCCATACAGGTCGAACTTGCCTGCCGTCCGTGCAGCATCTATGGAAACCGTCCCTGCCGACGTGGCGACATGGCCTGTATGAACATGATTAAACCAGAACGGATTATCGAGAGAATAGAACAGATTATTAATCAAAATTAGAAATGGCATTAAAATGTGGTATTGTAGGACTGCCGAATGTGGGTAAGTCTACCTTATTTAATTGTCTGTCGAGCGCTAAAGCGCAAGCAGCAAATTTCCCTTTCTGTACAATTGAGCCTAACGTCGGCGTCATCACCGTTCCCGACGAGCGACTGACAAAGCTCGCCGAACTGGTACACCCGGGACGCATCGTACCGGCGACCTGCGAGATCGTTGACATCGCAGGTCTTGTGAAAGGTGCCTCCAAAGGCGAAGGTCTCGGCAACAAGTTCCTTGGGAACATTCGCGAGACCGATGCCATCATCCACGTGCTCCGCTGCTTCGAGGATGAGAATATCACCCACGTAGATGGCACTATCGACCCTATCCGCGATAAGGAAATCATCGATACAGAGCTGCAGCTGAAAGACCTCGAGACCATTGAATCGCGCTTGGCGAAGACGGAGAAAGCCGCAGCTGCGGGTAATAAGGATGCGAAGATTGAGGTCACTGTTTTGAAGGCCTATAAAGAGGTGCTGGAACAGGGTAAGAACGCCCGTATCGTGGAGTTCGAGAGCAAAGACGAACAGGATTGCGCCCGTAACCTCTTCCTGCTGACCTCAAAGCCCGTGCTCTACGTCTGCAACGTGGGCGAGGCCGATGCAAAAGACGGCAATGACTTCACAAAGAAAGTCGAGGCTTTAGCCAAGGAAGAAGGTGCTGAGACAATGATCATCGCTGCCAAGACAGAAGAGGATATCGCTGAGCTTGAATCGTACGAGGACAAGCAGCTATTCCTTGAAGAGCTCGGTTTGGAGGAGAGCGGCGTGAACCGTCTCATCAAGAAGGCCTACGCCCTGCTGAATCTTGAGACGTTCATCACTGCCGGCGAGATGGAAGTGAAGGCCTGGACGTACAAGAAGGGCTGGAAGGCACCTCAGTGTGCTGGCGTCATCCACACCGACTTCGAAAAGGGTTTCATCCGTGCAGAGGTCATCAAATACGCCGACTATATCCTGTACGGCTCCGAGGCCGCCGTCCGCGAGGCTGGAAAACTCGCTGTCGAGGGCAAGGACTACGTCGTTCAGGACGGCGACATCATGCATTTCCGTTTCAATGTATAGACTACGTCTGCTGCTGTTCCTGCTGTTGCCTCTCACGGTGCTGGCTTCCACCTGCCCTGAGGTAAAGTTGCAGCCCCAACAGCTGCCAGACCTGAATATCCCCGGATGGGACACTCCGTATTCGTCATCAACGGAGAACCGACGGTGGTTGGCGGCCACACGACCAGTTTTGTGCCGACAGCCACCGCCGAATATTTTCGCGACGGACAATGGCATCTTATGCAAACTGCCTATCCTCACGACGAAGGATTTAGCGTTACGCTTCCATCGGGTAAAGTGCTAATAGGCGGCGGTCATGCCGAACCACTTGGCATAGGGCAGATATATTCCGTCGAGATATATGACCCCACGACCCATTCCTTCAAGGGCTTCGGTTGTCTTGACCAGAAGCGCTGCTTTGCCTCGGCAACGGAAATCGACAGCGGACGCGTCGTCGTTACTGGCAACTGGTACAACCTTGACGACATTGAACTCTTCGACGGCCAGAAACACTTCACCAGCGTCAAGCAAACAACCCAAAGCCGTGCACGCCCCTTCGTGCTACGTATTGCAAAGGATGACGTCATCATCTTCAATAGCACGGATATTCACGCAGAGCCCATTGACACGATCATCGTTGACCGTCAGTCTCAGCACGCCTATCTCGTCGGTAATGGCGACAACGACGGACGCCTATACGTGCTCGCCATCGACCTCACGAAGACTCCCGCCGACCTGACCCTCTACAACACCGAGCCTACCCAGGGTGCGCCTAACTTTGGATTCGCCGAAGATACTCACACTCGGAAGACTGCAAAGACTCCGAGTTCTCTGGAGCACCTATAAAAAAGAAATGAGCGAAGATATTTGCATTTTCGCTCATTTTTTCGTATCTTTGCACGCAAAATGTGACGAGTTATGAACACCGTTATGACTAATTTACTGCTATACATCGTCTGGAACCCCTCGTTAGAGGCATTCTCCTTGGGGCCGCTGACATTTCGCTGGTACTCCCTGTGCTGGCTCATCGGACTGGCGCTGGCGTACTTCGTGGTGCGCCGTCTCTACAAGGAGCAGAAGATTAAGGACGAACTCTTTGATCCGCTTTTTATATACTGCTTCTTAGGCATTCTGATTGGTGCCCGTCTCGGACACTGCATCTTCTACCAGCCCGACTATTTCCTGACCTCGTTCAAAGGTTTCGTCGAGATGCTGCTGCCCATCCACTTCCTGCCCGACGGTGATTGGAAGATGACGGGCTATGCCGGGCTTGCCTCTCACGGCGGAACGGCCGGACTTATACTGGCCCTCTGGCTATACTGCAAGAAAACAAAGCTACGCCTGTGGACGGTACTCGACAACATCGCCATCGCCACCGGCACCACCGCATGCTTCATACGTCTGGGTAATCTCATGAACTCCGAGATTATCGGCAAGGCAACAGACGTTCCCTGGGCTTTCATCTTTGAGAAAGTCGATCCCCTGCCCCGACATCCTGGTCAGCTTTACGAGGCTATTGCCTACGCCGTGCTGTTCCTGCTCATGTGGGTTCTCCACAAGCGTATGCCAGAGAAGATTGGTACCGGTTGGTACTTCGGGCTCTGCCTGACTTACATCTTTACCTTCCGTTTCTTCATCGAGTACACCAAGGAAATCCAGGAGGCCTTCGAGGCATCGCTCCCCATTGACATGGGACAGATTCTCTCCATCCCCTTCATCGTACTGGGCGTATGGTGCATGGTGAAGGCAAAGAAATCAACCGTTGGCTTACCGAAATAACATGCTGCAATGATGACACAAGAAGAGAAGACACAGATAGAGGAAAGGATTGTCGACATCCTGAAAACCGTCTACGACCCAGAGATTCCCGTCAATATCTTTGACTTGGGAATGATTTACAAGATAGACGTACAAGATGACCACACCTTGGAGCTCGACATGACCTTCACCGCGCCTAACTGCCCTGCTGCCGACTATATATTAGAGGACGTGCGCACGAAGGTGGAGAGCGTCGAGGGCATTACGTCGGCCAATGTCAACCTCGTCTTTGAGCCAGCCTGGGACCAGAGCATGATGACGGAAGAGGCGAGGGTCGAACTGGGGTTCGACTGAGGCAAAACATGAAGAGTGAATAATTTGCTACCGCACAGTTATATGAAACCAATATATTTCTTGAGCGACGCTCATCTTGGCTCATGGGCCGTGCCACACCAGCGTATGCAGGAACGACGGCTGGTGCGCTTTCTCGACAGCATCAAGGAGAAAGCCGCTGCGGTCTACCTGTTAGGCGACATGTTCGACTTCTGGTATGAATACAAGTACGTGGTGCCACGCGGCTACACACGGTTTCTCGGCAAGTTGTCAGAACTGACCGACATGGGTGTCGAGGTGCATTACTTCACGGGCAACCACGACATCTGGGCCTACGACTACTTAGAGAAGGAGTGCGGCGTGATACTGCACAAACAGCCGCTGACGACGGAGATTTACGGCAAGATTTTCTTTCTGGCCCACGGCGATGGACTTGGCGACCCCGACAAGTCGTTCAAGCTCATCAAGTGGATTTTCCATAACCGCACATGCCAGTGGGCCTTCTCGGCCCTGCACCCGCGGTGGGCGATGTGGTTCGGCCAGACGTGGGCGAAGCACTCGCGGATGAAACGGCCTGGCGGCGAAGAACCTCCCTACATGGGCGAGAACAAGGAGCATCTGGTACTCTACACGAAGCGTTACATACAGTACCACTCCAACGTGGACTACTTCATCTACGGCCATCGCCACATAGAAGTCGATCTGCAGCTGACGCACAAGGCACGGATGGTCATACTGGGCGACTGGATCAGCCATTTCAGCTACGTGGTCTACGATGGAGAGCATCTGTTCGTCTCGCAGTACATTGAGGGAGAAAGCCAACTGTAGGAGAATTGAAAGTAGAGAGTTAAGAGTTGAGAGTCTGTAGTTAAAAGTGATATTTGCACGCGATAAGAGCCAGATGTGCAACAACCTGTTGCAATATGCCCATGTCTACGCCTGGGGGCGGGAGCATGGACGTAAGGTTATCTCCATGCGTTTCAGCTACAAGTATCAGTTCTTTCACATCTGCCACACGTCACTGACGGGCTTCGGCTGGTATCTGGCAGCCAAGTACGCGGCAGCACTGAAGTTACTTCCGACGGCAAGCTTCAAGCATAGCGACTGCGACCGCGAGGCCCTGGAGCAGAAGATGCTGCGCCATCGCCACATCGTGGTGAGCGGATGGAACGTCAGGTTCTACGATCTTTTCCTGAAATACCGCGATGACATTGTCAAACTGTTTACCATCGACGAACAGTACACGGAACCCGTCCGTCAGAAGATGCGCGACTGCGAACGGCAGGCGAAGCAGACAGTGGTGAGGTTAGGCGTACACATCCGCCGCGGTGACTACGCAGCTTGGCAGAACGGCAGATATCTGTACGACGACGATGTCTATGCTGCCCACATCAACCAGTTTGCGTCGTGGCAGACGGGTAAGGAGGTTCACGTCTACCTGTCGACCAACGACCCTGCAGTCAGCGAGGCGTATTACAGGCAACATTGCCCCGACGTCCAAGTCCACCTGTTGGGTGGCAATGCCCCTGAAGACCTTTTCATGCTTTCCGAGTGTGACTACCTGACAGGTCCGCCCAGCACATTCTCCTTGGTGGCAGCGATGTATCGCGACCTGCCGCTCTATCGCATGGACACCGCCGATGCCACTGACATGACGGCTGAGAGATTCCGGAAGTTCGATTATTGGTTCAGAAGAATTCTATAAAAGGAGAGGAAAAAGCACATGTCACAACTCCGCAAGATAAGATACCGTCTGTTCGCGTGGCAACGCCACCAGATGCTGACACCGTCAGAGGAACCTATAGACGTGGTGATTCCTGCTACGCATAAGGACCTGCACATCCTGCCGCTTTGCCTGGAGGGTGTGCGTCGGCAAGTACCCCACCCCATTGAGCATATCTACGTCGTAGCCCCGCAGACAGCCGAGGTTGAGCAGTTCTGCAAGTCGCACAGCCTGCAGTTTGTCGACGAGTGCTCGGTATTAGGCTTCGG
The DNA here is from genome assembly GCA_017545045.1 of Prevotella sp. Taxonomy (GTDB): domain Bacteria; phylum Bacteroidota; class Bacteroidia; order Bacteroidales; family Bacteroidaceae; genus Prevotella. The sequence goes on from JAFYDA010000130.1 coordinate 12,506, forward strand.
TCCCCGTGACCTGAATCTGCAGATAACGTTTGCCGACGGTCACACCCGCGACCGCAGCGGCTGGCTGTTCCAGCAGCTCATCAAGCTGAGCGGAAAGGTGGGCACATGCCGCCACTACCTGTGCATCGATTCCGACCACGTGCTCATCCGTCCGCATGTGTTTCTGACGGCCGACGGCCGCACAGTGTTCTACATGAGTTATGAAGAACACCAGCCCTACTACGACAATATCGGGCGGCTGATGCCTGGGCTGAAGCTGGACACACTGTCGTATGTAGACCACAAAATGCTGTTCGACAAGATGCAACTCGTACAGCTCCACAATGCACTGAGCCAGCGGTCGGGGAAGCCGTGGGTCGACACCATCATCGACAGCTACGACCGCCACTGCGAGGCAGGTTTTTCGGAGTTTGAACTCTATGGAAACTTCGTCACGGAGAAAGTACGCCGTCCGTGGCTTCAGAAGCGGCTGCCCTACAGCCGGCTGGCCGACTACGACACATTACGGCGGCAGTACAGCGGCTCGCGCTGGTCGCTGACTTTCCCCGACTACATGAAACAGAACAAACAGCCTTAAGCCTATTGTGCCAACCGCAGGCCGAGCGTCTTCTCGTGACGCCAGTCGGCAAACATGTAACGGTTTGACACGCGGGCATAGCGCGCAGAGTTTTCCAACGAACCACCACGGATGACCATAAAGCGGCGACGCGCCATCCGTGTAAGGAAATGGCGATTGGAAGACTGATAGTCTTCGTAGGGCGTACAACACCATTCCCACACACCACCGCTCATATCATAGAGGCCCAGTTCATTGGGGTGCTTCGTCTTCACGTCCTTATGTCCGCGATCAATGCTGTCGGCCAACAGCCAGGCCACGGCCTTGGCATCGTTGCTGCCTGCATAGACGTAGCCCTTGGAGTGGCGGCCGCCGCGGGCAGCATACTCCCACTCCGCTTCCGTCGGCAGACGGAAGTGCTGGCCTGTCAGCTCATTCAGCTTGTCAATAAACTTCTGGCAGTCTTCATACGACACGTTTTCCACCGGCCACTGCTCACTGCGCATGCGAGCCGGGTTCTTGCCCATGACGGCTGTCCACAGCGCCTGCGTCACCTCCGTCTCACCCATATAGAAATCGGCTACCGTCGCCTTGTGCGCCGGCAGTTCGTCGGCCTCAGCCTGCGCCTTGTGGGTCGCACCCATCATGAAGGTGCCGCCCTTGACGGGCTTCATAACGAACGTCACGCCGCCTACGCTGTAGGTCTTGTCCTGTGCACCGGCTGTAGCCGTGCCGAGTATCAGCAACAGGCCGACGGCCAACGGCCTCACGGGAGCATGCAGGCTTCTGCCAGCAGGTCCCACGGCGCGCCAGATGATGAGCAGCCACGCCAGCGCCATCGCATAGACATCAATCCAGAACGTCTCGTGGATATATTCATGCAGCCACGCCGGACAAAGCACGTCGGTAGGCAGGATGCCGAAACAGACGAAGAGCACCCAGAAGAGCACCCAGTCGAACCGCGTGCGGCGGGGCTGTATCCAGAACGTCATCAGATAGCCCGAGAGTGCAATGATATAAGTATGGGTTTCCGGACTGTCGCTGAACAGGATGATGTAGCCCATGAGGACGGCCAGCACCTGCACACGGAAGCGGAAGTCGCCCCACCGCTTGTAACGCCAGAAGAACAGCACGCCCAGCACAGCCAGCACGCCCAGCTGCACGGCCCGGTAGTTGGGCAGCAGGAAGGGCTTCAGCCCCCGGGCAAAGAGCAGGCCCACGAAGTCGGAGTCGCTGTGGTGGGAGGCTATCATATTGAACATGTCCTGATATAGCGTCAAGACGTTGTCGACGGCTGGATTGATGGCCGGCAACAGCAGGAATCCCGCTCCGCAGAGGAGGGCATAGCCCAGGTTGCGCCACACCTTCGGGTAGCAGAAGAGCAGCGCCAGCTCGGCCGCACCGTAGACCTTCGTCGTGGCCGACAACATGATGAGCAGCACCGCCCAGAACGGTTTTCCCCGCTCCAACAGCGTAAAGGCGAAGAGGAAGATGTAGCACACCACCGTATTGTACTGGAAACAGAAAATGCTCTGCAACAGCACCGACAGCAGGAAGAGGAACATCTTCAGGCGGTAAGGTGCCAGCGGACTTGGCAACGTCCAAATGGCGAGGAAGAAGAGGCTGTAGTTCATGACGTTCCACACGAAGGGCCCCAGCCACCAGGGCAGCATGAAGATGGGCGCGAACAGCGTACTGAACACGGGTGAATAGAGGAAATAGATGCAGTGGGTCTCGCAGTATTCGGCCGTGTAGGGACTGATGCCGCTCCAGAAGAGCATGGTGGAGTCGTAATAGTCAAAATAGTTGGTGTTGCGTCCGCGGGTCACTTCGAGCGTCGTGGCCAGCAGCACGACGGCCAGTCCTAAGCAAAACACGCAGGTGGGGTTGGTGAAAAACCACTTCACGCCGTTTAACAGCTTCTTCATACGCACTTATTTGAACTTCAACAGCAGTTTCACGATTCTGTCTATCTCGTCGTCGGTCAGCTCATAGTAGAGCGGCAACCTGACGAGCGTGTCGGCATAGCGGTCGCAGTTGGGCAGTTCACGCCCGTCGTGCTTGTCCTCGTAGTATTTGCTTGAGTGCAGCGGCAGATAGTGGAACGTGGCCTGCACGCCGTGGTTCTTCAGATAGTTCATCAGCCTTGTACGCACGTCGAGCGACGGACAGAGCAGGTAGTACATGTGATAGTTGTTGGTGGCACCGGCAGGTAGTTCGGGCAGTGTGATGCCATCACCGAGACGGCCCCGCAGCGCACTGTCGTAACGTTCCCAGATGTGGCGGCGACGGCCCTGGATGTCATCCAACTGCTCTAACTGTGCCCAGAGGAAAGCTGCATTCAGCTCCGAAGGGAGGAACGACGATCCTAGGTCGCACCATCCGTACTTATTGACCATGCCGCGATAGAACTCAGCGCGGTTGGTGCCTTTCTCCCACAGAATTTCTGCCCTGCTGACGAACCGCTCGTCGTTCACCACCAACATGCCGCCCTCGCCGCAGTTGATGTTCTTTGTCTCGTGGAACGAGAAGGCGCCCAAGTGGCCTATGCCTCCCAGCGGGCGGTTTTTATAGAAGGAGTCCACGGCGTGGGCGGCATCCTCGACGACCAGCAGTCCGTGACGCTCGGCCAGCGCCATGATGCCGTCCATGTCGCAGGCCACACCGGCATAGTGGACGACCACGATGACGCGTGTGTGCTCGCTGATGAGCGGCTCAATGGTCTCCACCGTCACGTTGGGGTTGTCACTGCCGCTGTCGGCAAAGCGCACGGAAGCGCCTTCGCGCAGGAAGGCAAGAGCCGACGAGACGAACGTGAACGAGGGCACGATGACCTCGTCGCCTGCCTTCAGCCGACAGAGCATGGCACACATCTCCAAAGCGTCGGTGCCCGACGTGCAGAGCAGGCACTTGCGGAAACCGTAGCGTTTCTCAAAGAAGCCATGACACAGCTTGGTGAAGTCGCCATTGCCCGACATGGTGGTCGAATGGCACACCTCCTGAATGTAGCTCAGTTCACGACCTGAGCAGTATGGTTTGTTAAATGGTATCACCTGAATTATTTACAATTTGACGATTTACTGTTTACGCTTCAATATTCAGCGTGTCGCTGACGATGAACGACGGACGGCCCTTCACCTGGTCGAAAATCTTACCGATGTAGAGGCCCAGGATACCCATCATGAACAGCAGCAGGCCGCCGACGAACCAGATGGAGAAGATGGTCGATGTGTAGCCCACCACCTCGTTCAGCCCGTAGAACTTGGCAAAGATGTTGTAGATGGCCATCAGGAACGACAGCGCCGACATGACAAGTCCCAGCGAGACGGCCAGATGAAGCGGACGGTTGCTGTTGGAGATGATGGAGTTGTACGACAGCGTCAGCAGACGGCGCAGGTTGTACGAGCTCTTGCCCTCGGCACGGTGGTCGTGACAGACGTCGACCGTGCTCTTGCGGAAGCCCAGCGTGTGAATCAGTTCCACGAACGAGCGCGAATACTCGGGGATGCTGCAGTAGACCTTTACGATCTTCTGGCTGTAGATGCCAAACTCGGCCACAGCCTTGTCCGTCTCGAAACCGCTCAGGAAGTCGTAGGCCTTATGGAACACGGCCGATGACATGCGCTTCAGGAACGTGTCCTCACGCACCACACGGCGAGCGCTCACCACGTCGTAGCCCTCAAGTGCCTTGCGGTACATCGCCGGCAGGTCCTCGGGCTTGTTCTGCAGGTCACAGTCGATGACTGCCACATAGCGGCCCTGCGCATAGGTCAGCCCCGCCGTGATGGCGTAAGGCTGGCCGAAGTTACGGCTCAGGTTAATGCCCTTCACCTGCTTGTCGGCGGCACAGATAGCCGTTATCTTGCCCCACGAGTCATCGGGCGAACAGTCGTTCACCAGCACAATCTCATAGTCAACGCCCAGTGGCCGAATAGCCTCATGGATGCGGCGCACCAGCTCGTCGAGCATCTTCTCGCCGTGATAAACGGGCGACACGATTGACAGTTCCATTTCCGATACACATCTATTTTCCTGGTGCAAAATTACGAAAACTTTGCCTAATCACAAAAAAAATTAGCAGAAAACACGGAAAAGCCGAAAAACTCCCCGCACTCAGCGGCGTAGTCAAAACTATTGTTCTGACGATGCAAAGATAGGAAGTTTATTTGTAATTTCCAAATATTTCTTCCTTTTTCTTCGTTTTGTGCAAAATAATCACTATCTTTGCAACAGCTATCCGCCCATAGTGGCTGTGATGTCCTCCGAGGAGGATGGAGCTGTAGGGTGGAGCACTACATATTGAAAGGCGTTACTGACGCTTTGTTTTTGGTCGTTTCGAAACTACCACAATCGAACTGAGGACAAGAACATTGCAGGGGTAACTCCACGGGGTGTAGTATATACTCTCCGTAGTGTGCTGCGAGGATACGTGTATCCTCATAAGCACACTTTACGGTGTATCTATATACCTCAACGTGGTTGTTTCTCTGTCTGTTTTCCTCATAGGCTGTGGTAGGCCTCGAACGACGAACAGGCAGATGCAAGCACCCACGTTTTTTCTTTTGTAGTTAACCGTAAGTAGTAAACTCGTTCGTATGGGTGAAGGCGGACAACTATAAAAAAACGAACTAACGACAAAGGAATAAAAATAGAGTTTTTGACATCCTAAGTTTGACTGGTTAAGCAGAATTACCACACTATAGACACATCAGTCGGACAAGCATCTGGATGTTTGCGCTCATAAGGGCGTGGACAGTAAGATTGTTGTCTGATGTGGGCTGTGGTAGGCCTTGCTTAAACATCATCTCTTCCACGCCCCCTTTTCGAAAACGATAAGAGGGCTTTTTATGTCAAAGAAGAAATTTAAAGGAATTGATTTGTTTTGCGGTATTGGTGGATTCAGACTTGCAATGGAAGATGCTGGGGTGAAATGTGTTTTTTCTTCTGATAACGATAAATTTGCTCAGGAAACATATTTTGCTAATTTTGATGAGGTTCCACAAGGTGATATTAAGAAAATTGAAGCCAAAGATATACCTCCCTTCGATATATTGGCTGCTGGTTTCCCTTGCCAACCATTTAGTTATGCAGGTGAGAAACAAGGCTTTAATGACGAAATAAGAGGAACACTATTCTTTGACATCTGCCGTATTCTTGACTATCATAAGCCACCAATGGTTTTCTTAGAAAATGTAAAGGGCTTAAAGTCTCATGAGAATGGGAAGACTCTAAACGTCATTCTTAACAAATTAAAAGAATTAGGTTATTTCCCTCATTGGAACATATTATCTTCGCTTGATTTTGGGCTTCCTCAAAAGCGTGAACGTTGGTATTGTGTTGCTTTTAGGAAAGACATTGATTTCCATTGGCCAAAGCCAATTGGAGGACATCCAACACTCAGAGACATTGTTGATTTGACAGACGACAATCCTTCGTTGAGGTTGCCACAATTTGAACTTGACAGAATTGATTATCACTTTGCAATAGCAAAGCCAGGAGACAGAGTAAAACATGACAATTCGAAGTATGAGCCTAATACAAAGAAAGGGAAATATGGTGTTTATTCATTTCAAAAGCCTGACGGTTCTCTTCGATTCCATGTAGGTGATGTTGCCAAGACCCAAATACAAGAAGCATTCTATTCTTGTCTCGATACATATGCCTCGACAATTATCGCAAATAGAACTCCAAAACTCTGGGATATACGAAGAAGGCTCTCTGTTTTGGAAGCAAAGAGATTGCAGGGATTTCCTGACGATTTCAAGTTCCCTGTATCTGATGCGCAAGCATACCATCAATTGGGCAACTCTGTAAGTGTACCAATTATCAAGTTGATTATGAACGAAATGATTCGCACATACGAAAAAAACGATAAGAAATGAAATATATTGATGTAAAAACGGTAGTTGAATCCTATAAAGGGTTTCAAGATTGCATGACAAATAAATCTTGGGGTTATTTGGCATTACTTAAGGGATGTAATGACAGTATTTGTCCATTAGTTCCATACGAAGTAAACATGGACGTTGTTTCAAATTTTCTTGAAGGAATCTTTAATCTATCGCAAGCAAAAAGACAATATGATGGCGGTCGCTCTTTGTATGTCGTTTTTTCTAATAAATGGGAGCACTATTTCAACGATCAAGGTAGATACTCTCCCAACATCTATGATGTTGCTGTTTGGGCCTATCGCAGGAAGGCATTCCCTGATGACATAACGGAAGAAGAGGTTATTAATGATTTCGCGAAAGAGTTTAATATGCCATTTAGCATAATAAAAGAGAGTTTCAATACTCAGCGCAAGATCATTTCCTTCACCAATACATTGTATTCTGAAGCAACCTTAAAGTCTGAACTTGGGCGCATTGGAGTTGATGTTTCAAGAAATAATATAGATGCGAAAAAGGGTGGTGTTGTTGCTTCACCTGGTGAAATCAGTCGTGGTCCATTTGTTCAAACATTATATGCTGGTTTGGATATTACTGATTATGTGCTTATTTTGCAGTCCAATTATAGTACTCTATACGGAAATTCAACAAGTAATACCTTGCAGGATAAAGTAACGTCATCAACATCGTCGTTATACCGTCCATTCATTACGGCCATCAAATCCAAGCCATTCCTTTTGCTTGCAGGTATATCTGGTACAGGTAAGAGCCGTATAGTAAGAGAATTGGCATTTATGACTTGCCCAAAAGAATTGCAGGATGAGGATGGAACAACGCCAGGCAACTACTGTATGATAGAGGTGAAGCCAAACTGGCATGATTCTACTGAGTTGTTAGGCTACTATAGCTCGTTCAATGGTGGAGGCTACAGATTTACGAAGTTCGACAGGTTCGTAGTGAAAGCTTGGCTGAATCCGAAAGTGCCATTCTTTGTCTGTCTCGATGAGATGAACTTGGCACCGGTAGAGCAGTATTTCGCAGAGTTCCTCAGTGTATTGGAAACCCGTTCGAGAGACAAGAGAGGTGATGTAGTTACGGGTGCTCTTGTTGATAAGCAATACTTCAAAGATGACACGAAGATGACAACCGAGTTTGGACTTGATAAAGGTGATGAATGGACCATCAAGGTACGAAGCGACTTGGTAAACAAAGGTCTGACATTGCCTCCAAACCTGATTGTCATTGGAACAGTAAATATGGACGACACTACTTATCAGTTCTCACGTAAGGTGATAGACAGAGCTATGACGATAGAGATGAATGGTGGTGAGTTGAATCAGATGTTTGGCAACAGCAATAGTCTGAAATACAGGAGCGATGAAGATGTCGTGAAGTTAGGAATGTTTAAAGCACCTTACATTAATGCAGATGAGGTAATAGAATGTTATCAGAGTCAGGCCCAAATAATCAAGGAGAAACTCCCAGAGAAACTGGAGGCAGTCAATACGGCTTTGAAAGATACACCTTTCCAAGTATCGTATCGTGTACTGAACGAATTGGTGATATATTTGGGTGCATTGATGGATGAGGCTACTGCAAAGGGCGAAGCAATAGACGACGATGCTCTGCCTGCATTGATAGATCAGGCAATGGACAAAATCACTTTGATGAAGATTCTGCCAAGAATAGAGGGTGATGAGGATATGTTCAGGAGAAGTGGAGGAACAAATGTCTTGAAGACGTTGCAGGCACTATTCTCTGAAGATACTGATTCGTATAGGAAACTGGAAGAGATGGCAGATCGTCTCAATAGAACAGGATTTACCCGTTTCTGGCCGTAAGCATAAGCAATGGATGTACTGAGGTTTGAGCAATTGGCAAAGGATTATACTATCCTAATCAGAACGGATAGTATTGATTACTCGTGGCAACGGTTCCAATCAAGAATCCGTGAGGGTGCGCTGAGCTATTGTAAATATACCTCAAAGGACATTGGGATACTGACTCTGTGCAATCCTGCGCTGACCCAACAATACCAGGAAGAAAAGGAATGGGAAGAATGTCCACCAGTTATCTTCGAAACCAACAAATACCAGATTACCATCCAGTTTGCTGAGACAGACGACAGGCCAAGAGTGAAGCATGCGAAAAAGGAAGTAGAAGACTTCTTCTTTTACGACAAAGATGCAGGCAAGGATAGTAAGGGCTGTAAACTGACTGGTGACGTTAGCTTTTTGAATGAACCTGGTGTCTTCAAACTGGAGTTTGAATATACAAAGAATGGTGTACGCCACAACGAGGTCTTTACCTTCGAGATAATATCGCCTAAACTTGACACGAAGAACGACTATAAGCGGATATTGGCAGAGGTCAATGATGAGTATGAGAACATCGTTTTCAGATATCTTGCTACTACTTACCAGCAATTACAGGAAAGTGGAAAAGCCAATACGGATGAGATTTGGATTCAGCGTTTCGAGGAGGTCATAGAGAGTTACGTTAAAGCGGTCTCATTAATTGTTCATCAGCCCCATTTCCGTCAGCGGAACATCACAGAATACAAACACGCTGACCGCATCAAGCGATGGACTCCTCAGATGGAAGAAGAGTACCATGAGGCTGAGGCGCGAGGCGAAGAAGGGCTGGAACAACACTTCTTTGCCTATCAGGAAAAAGAAACTACAATTGATACGCTGGAGAATCGTTTCGTTAAGTACACGCTGGATAGAATTGGTCGAAGATTGACAGACGTGATAGACAAGATTCTGAGAAGTGACAATAGTGTAGATTTGTCTGACGGAAAGCGAGGACAATTGTCTGATTCGAAGCGTGAGCAACTATGGGGATATAAGAACAAACTGAAGAAGCTGGGTAATCACCAGTTTTTCAAATTGGTTGGTCGCTTTGAAGGCCTGAAGCAGGAGAGCTTGGTATTGCAGAATCGTACAGGTTATGTTCAGATATACAAGAGCTGGATTAAGCTGAAACGAGGTATAGACCTTTATAACGGTGTAGCCAACATTGGAACGCTTCAGATATGGGAAATCTACGAACTGTGGTGTTTTGTTAAGATGAAGCGACTGGTGCGTGAGGTCATGGGGTGCAAGGCTGAGGATATTGAGGAAGATAAGGAAACGATGTTGAATCCGTTTACAAGTAGCAAGGTAGAGCATATTGTGAAGTTCTGGTATCCAGATACCAATGAGACTGGCGACTATGTGACACTTCACTATCAGCACACTTACAATCGCCACAAAGACGAGATGCATACGGCAACTACTGAACAAAGGCCAGATATTGTGCTTAATATAGAAAAGGTTCTCGAGAATATCACGCTGACTTATCTGTACGATGCGAAATACCGTGTAGCAGATGACAACGATGTGAACAACGACAAAGGTACATTGGCCGATTACCCAATGCCTGATGCTATCAATCAGATGCATCGTTATAGGGATGCCATTTACTATGGTTCTAACTATCAAGAGCATATTGCCAAAGAGATTATTGGTGGATACATACTCTTTCCTGGACGTGGCACTAATGAGAACGTCAAAGAACGCTATTTCTGGAAGAGCATAGAAGAGGTGAATATTGGAGCATTCCCATTGCTGCCCAATGAAGAGAATACCTTGTTGCGTGAGCATTTAGAGGATATACTTCTGAAGAAAACGAAGATGGAACAAATCATAGTTTCAAAGCCTCAAAGGGGATTACACTATGCAGAAGTAAAACAACCGACAGAAGGAATGTTCCTGGTTGCATCAATTCCTGATGGCAGACGCCAAATAACTGCATCTCAAAAGGACTTTGAATCAGGTGTGGCAAAATCCTTCCGTTCATTATGGAATATCTATGATAAGATTAATGTCAATAGCATCAAGTATTTTGCTCCAGTGATAAACCATAAAATCAGTAATTATTACGAAGTAACAGGTGTGTTTCCAATAATTGAAGAAGGTGTCGCATGGATGCAGTATGAATTAGGATCATGTTTCTCAACGAATCAACGAATAGATTGCGACATCAAGGAGGAAAATATACTACTAAGAACAGCGACAGAATTTTATAATGAAATGGGACGAGGATATATCATTTACAAACCAGAGCAGAAACTTGTATTTGAAGAATTATTTGATTAAAAAGTGTACAAAAAGAACCATCTCTTTTGTGTGGGAGTAATTTCGTGTGTTATCTAAAAGAAAACACATACATGTAAAATAATAGCTTCAAAATTTGGAAGTTATATATAAAGTCCGTATCTTTGCATTGAAAATTGTAAAAGAGTGAATTATGAAACTGACAAAGGAAGAAGCACTAAAGCGTTTTAAGAACGCACTAAATCGCAAGAAAGCTTGGGAAGAAAAGTTCGAAGCGAAATATGCTGATGTGACAAATCTGTATACAACAGCATAGAGACAATGAACGACCTTTCTTTAGACTATATTAACACGAAATCGCCATATCTGGTCAAACGAGCAGATGATGGCGATTATGTGTTTCAGACAGCCAAGGGTGTCATCTATGGTATTGGTTTTATCGAGAACGACCCTCTTGGAGGATGCGAAACTTATCAGTTGTCCATCAGTAACCAAAATAAACTCCACGCTTCATACGACCCTGATGTAAAGAACACGACACTCATTATTATCGATGCGTTCTTCCGCGAGAACTTAGACGGCTTGCTTTATATGTGTGATACCAGCGATAGCCGTGAGGCTGCACGCAACCGACTGTTCTTGCGATGGTTTGAGGAATCTGCAGAACCAGAACGTTTTACAATAAAGACAGCAAGTGCTGTGATAGAAGGGCAGGGGATATATGCTGCTATCATTGTTGAAAACCGGAACCCTATGGCCCAAGCAATCATTGATGACTTTGAATTGACAGCAAAGATGCTGACAGAAGACAAATAACCTATTTGGCGACCAGCTATAGCTGTCCCGCTTCCACCATCAGCACCACGCGCTCTGTCAGGCGGTCGGTGCCTTCGGGGTCGTATTCCTTTTTCAGACTGGCACCGAAAGCCCATGCAAAAGCCTGCCAGAAGCCGGCACGGACAGGTCCGAGGAATGCCTGGATGGCCTCATAGCTTGTTGAGTTACATTCGCGGTTGATGAGCTTGATGAGTAGTTTTCCCTGGGAATACGTCAACTTCTTCATCTTCGGCTTGTAGTCCCGAACGATGCTTTTCTCCACCCGTTTCATGTGTTCGCTCTTTTCTTCCTTTGTGGGCAGCGTCTCCAGATACTCGGCTGTCTCTATCAGAATCTGTCTGACTTCCTTCGCTATGGGCAGGGTCTTCTTCACGTTCTTCACCAGACGCATGTAGGAGCCTTGCTGCCGCTTGCTGCTGAAGGTCAGCTGCGGGTAGACGTAGACATTAGACATCTCCATGTATTGTATGCTGTCGCCGTCCACCAGCACCTTGCCCACCTTCACGGTAGGCACGAAAGTAGGTGCGCCAGGGTTGGTTTCTCCTCCTTGGACTTCCTGGGCAATGGCCTGCAGGCCCCACAGCAACAGCATGATTGTCAGCACATGTCTCATACGGGCGGCAAAGTTACAAATATTTTTCTGCTTTCAGCAAGGCTTTACATTTTTTTTGATGATGATTCATCTATCCACCAGGAAGGCGTGATGGCCTTTCGTGGTTGCGGATCATCATTTATTTTCCTGTTATCCGTAAAAATCCGAGGGCTTCGGATTCTTCGTCCGCACCGCTTCGGACTCTTCGTCCGTAACGCTTCGGACTTTTTGTCCGTCGGCTTCGGACGGGCGTTTTGGTGTTTCTGGCTTTTATGGATGCCATGGCATCATTTCTCAATGGGGATGCCTCTTTTTCTTATCATCAGGAGAAACAGGTGATGCAAGTGTTGATTAACGAGCAGCACCCCTTCGTTCTGCTTGCCGACAATGGTTTCCGCGATTATTACAAGCCCTCCGATGCGCTTTTTGATGCCTGTGCTGCCGGTAGGGTGCTGATCTTAAGCCCTTGGCCTTATGACGCTGGTAAGTGCCACATCAGCCGCGCCGACTGCGTAAAATTGAACAATATGGCCGAAGCGTTTTGCAAAGCAATGGAATCAGGTTGTTTGGGTCTATAGCAGGTCGAGACATTTCTCAATGGGAATGCCTCTTTTCTTATCATCAAGGTCGCGATTGCGGTCGATGAGCCTGCTCACCACGTCCATCGCTGTGCGGGTACATTGCACGAGCGGTTCACCTTTCATGAGATGGCCGATGAGCACGGCGGAGAAGATGTCGCCGGTGCCGTGGATGAGCACAGGAATCTCTTCGTAGTCCAGACGGAAGAATTCTCCATCGTAATGATTGTAGCCGATAACACAACTCTGGCCTTCGACGCGGGCACTGGTGACAAGTGCCGAACGGCAGCCAATGTCGCGCAACTTGGCCAGCATCTCACGGGCTTCCTGCCACGTCATGCCTTCCGGCAGGTAGGGTGTCGACGTGAGGTAGCACGCTTCTGTATAGTTAGGAAATGTCAGGTCGGCCACACTAACCATCTGTCGCATCAGTTCGACGGAACGCTGGGTGATGCCGTTGTAGAGCCGCCCGCCGTCGCCCATGATGGGGTCGACAAAGATCGTGGTGCCTTGGCGCGACAGTTCCGTACAGTAGGCCGACACCAGCTGGGCCTGCTCCTCGCTGAACATCAGACCAGTGCAGACGGCGTCGAACGTGAAGCCGAGGTTACGCCACACAGGCAGTACGCCACGCATGTATGCCGTGGTATCGAGAACGTTGAACTGCCCGTAGTCCAGTGTGTTCGAAACGAGCGACGTGGGCAGGTTGTACGTCGGATGACCCAGATAGGTCAGGATGGGCATCATGGCCACCATTCCCACGTGGCTGTATCCCACAACGTCGTTGATAAGCAATATCTTCTTCATTTCCGCTGCAAAGGTAATACTATCATTATCGGGTGCAAAGATACGAAATAATTCACAAACAACAATTCCAATTCACAATTATTTCGTACCTTTGCACCGATGAATGCTATTCAGGCGCTGACACAGCAACGGCTGCTGCTCCAGTTGGAGTATCAGACGGAGAAGGAAGCCTTCCGACAGCAGACCGAGGAACGGGGACTGGCTCGGCAGGTGAAGCGCGGCGATGCGTGGTGGCCGCTGCGCATAGGACGCAGCTACTACAACTCGCTGAACCAACTGTGCGTCGAGGTGTTCCGCACCAGCGACGAGGAGATAGAGCACAACTTCGAATACGGGCGACCAGTGACGTTCTTTTCGAGGAAGGAGGATAAGCTGAAATACTTTAACTTTACCGGTACCGTGAGCTATGTCGACGGCGACCGCATGGTGGTCAGCGTTCCCGACAACACACCCATCGCCGACCTGCAGGCGGCAGAACAGCCAGGCATACAGCTGTCGTTCGACGAGACTTCGTACCGCACGATGTTCGAAGCTTTGGAGCGCGTCATCCGTGCGAAAGGACGGCTGGGCTACCTGCGCGACCTTTTCTATTCGCGGCAACAGGCAGAGACCTTTTCTTTTCAGCCACTACATTTCCCCTATCTGAACAAGACGCAGGAAACAGCCGTCAACCGTGTGCTGTGGGCCAAGGATGTGGCGGTGGTACACGGACCGCCGGGTACGGGCAAGACAACGACGCTCGTCGAGGCCATCTACGAGACGCTGCGTCGCGAGAATCAGGTGTTGGTCTGCGCGCAGTCGAACATGGCCGTCGACTGGATTTCCGAAAAGCTCGTCGACCGCGGCGTGCCCGTATTAAGAATAGGGAATCCCACGCGTGTGAACGACAAGATGCTGTCGTTTACTTACGAGCGGCGCTTCGAGTCGCATCCCGACTACGAACTGCTGTGGGCTATACGGAAGGCCATCCGCGACCTGCGCGCCCACCGCAAACGGGGCGACGAGAAGTACCACCAGAAGATGGAGCGCCTGAAAGACCGTGCCACCGAACTGGAAATCCGCATCAACGCCCAGCTCTTCGGCGAAGCCCGCGTCATTGCCTGCACGCTGGTAGGCTCGGCCCACCGGCTGCTGGACGGGCAGAAGTTCGGTACGGTCTTTATAGACGAGGCGGCACAGGCCTTGGAGGCTGCGTCGTGGATTCCCATCCGGCGCGCAAGTAGGGTCATCCTGGCCGGCGACCATTGTCAGCTGCCACCGACGGTGAAGAGCATTGCTGCCCTGAAGGCAGGCTTAGGGAAGACGCTGATGGAGCGCATCGTGGAGAACAAACCCGAAGTGGTGACGCTGTTGCGCATGCAATACCGCATGAACGATGAAATCATGCGCTTCAGCAGCGACTGGTTCTACCACGGACAGGTGGAGTCGGCACCCGATGTCAAGTATCGGTCGATACTCGACTTAGACGTACCGATGACCTGGGTTGACACATCGCAATTCGACCTCTCCGAGGATAGCGATGTGTCGTTCAAAGAGCAGTTTGTCGGCGAGTCATTCGGTCGCATCAATAAAGCAGAGGCCGAACTGACGCTATTGGCTTTGGAAAATTATTTCGAAAAAATCGGAAAGACACGCATCCTCAACGAACGGCTCGACGTGGGCATCATATCTCCCTACCGTGCTCAGGTACAGTACCTGAGAGGCAGACTGAAACGTCACGAATACTTCAAACCGTTTCGTGCACTGATGACTGTCAACACCGTCGACGGTTTCCAAGGGCAGGAACGCGACATCATTCTCATTTCGCTCGTCCGCTCCAATGACGAGGGACAGATAGGCTTTCTGCGCGATTTGCGCCGTATGAACGTCGCCATCACCCGCGCTCGCATGAAGCTCATCATTCTCGGCGACGCACAAACCATGACCCGGCATCCTTTCTATCGCAAATTATATGAATATATTGAGGCTCTGAAAACGACGAAGGGAGATTAATCTTTTACAAAACGACAATACTGTTGCACAAATCGACCGTAATGTGCACGTTTTGGTCGATTTTGTGCAATTTTTTTGGCTGTGTGCGCAAAAAGTAGTACCTTTGCAGGCGATTTTGGAAAAATCACCCGCGAGAACAGGCTTCGCCTCAGCAAAGAGCGAGCTCTCTGCATTCGGCTTGCACTGTCCTTGCACCCGATTTTCAAAATATACATTATTTATATATATATTTATGGCTTTAAAAATCGTAGTCTTGGCCAAGCAAGTGCCAGACACCCGTAACGTGGGTAAGGACGCAATGACTGCCGAAGGCACCGTAAACCGTGCTGCCCTGCCCGCCATCTTCAATCCAGAAGATTTAAATGCCCTGGAGCAGGCCCTTCGCCTGAAGGAGC
>JAFYDA010000131.1 GCA_017545045.1 Prevotella sp.
ACTGAGCTATTTCCGCAAAACACCTCTTGAGAGTGGGTGGAGATGGATTCGAACCACCGAAGGTAAAAACCAGCAGATTTACAGTCTGCCCCATTTGGCCACTCTGGTATCCACCCGAATGTCTGTTTTACCAGACCGGATTGGCTAATGCCTATCCTTTTTTCCTCCTTTTGAGCCTCTTGTCGGATTCGAACCAACGACCCCGAGATTACAAATCACGTGCTCTGGCCAACTGAGCTAAAGAGGCTTCTCAAAGCAGCCGTTCTCTGTTTCAGATTTACGACCTGTCGGAAAACGGCTGCAAAGTTACAACTTATTTTTGAATTACCAAAACTTTTCGTACTTTTTTTTAGTAATTTCTCAATTTTTCCTTAAATTTCTGGAGTTGTCCCCGCATAGAATCGACGCACAGGTCAATACTTTCCTCAAAGGTGTCGCTGGTCTTCTCTACAAACAGCGTACTTCCTGGAACGCCCACGGAAAGACTTGCTTCCTTGTTTTGGGCAGTTGCGGGCTTCACAACTTTCAATTGCACCTCAACTTTCTGTATATCTTCAAATGACTTTTCCAACTTGGCGACCTTCTTTTCGATGAACGCCTGTAATTTCTCGGTGGCGTCGAAGTGAATCGACTGAATTTTGATTTCCATAAATACCTCCTAATTTTTTATAGTTATTAAATAAGGTTATGCCCGTGGATGGGCTTCGTTGTAAACTCGTTTCAACTGCTCGAACGTGGTGTGTGTATATATTTCTGTTGTGCCCAGACTTTCGTGTCCTAACAGTTTCTTGACACTTTCCAGTCCTGCACCGTTGTTCAGCATAGCTGTGGCAAAACTGTGTCTTAGCACGTGGGGCGACCGTTTCTTCAGCGTCGTAATCCCCGTGAGCTGCTTCTTCACAAGATACTGCACATGCTTGCGGTTGATTCGCAGCCCTTTGTTGCTCAAGAACAATGCTGGCGACTGCTTGGCAATCTCTGCGTCTCGTCGTGCCATGTATGTGTGCAGTTCTTCGGACAATTCACTTCCAAATGGAATGATGCGTTGCTTGTCGCGTTTGCCAGTCACTTTCAATTGCATAGCTGCAAAATCCACGTCTTCATCGTTCAGTCCTACTAATTCGCTCAAACGAATGCCTGTTTCATAAAACAAAAATATAATGGTACGCGCACGTACATTATTTAATGTGTCGCCTTGCAGCTTTTTGTCAAGCAACTCATCCATCTCGGCTTCCCGTACAAATTGCGGTAGTGGTTTTGGCTTCTTCGGACCAGTGACGCAGTGAGCCGGGTCGTGTTCAACCAGATGACGTGAAAGAGCATATCGATAAAACGTCCGTATGGCACTGAGGGCCAAATTGACCGTTGTGGGTTTCTTCCCATCGTCCATCAGACGTTCCATCCACCCCCTGATTACATCAGAATCGACAGACTGGAACGTAAGACAATCGTCCAACTCCAGAAAGTACGCTTCAAACTCCCGCAGGTTCTTTTCGTACGTCTGCACCGTCAGCGGACTTCTGTTCCGCTCGTAGCGCAGGTAATTCAGGAACTGGCCGATCATCATAAAACGTTACCTTTATTGAATTCGGCAACGAATTTACGGAAATTTATTCAATCCACCAAATTTTCAGGGAACTTTTTTTATTCCTCGTTGGTACGGAGCTTCTGTACGTAGATGGCGTGCTCCATCTTCAGGCGCTTCAGGACAGAGGGCTTGTCGAACTGCTGGCGGCGACGGAGTTCCTTCACAACGCCGGTCTTTTCAAACTTTCTCTTAAACTTCTTGAGAGCCTTCTCAATGTTCTCGCCTTCTTTTACAGGTACAATAATCATTTTGTTTTTGCTTTAAATTTTTTTGTTAAACTTCATGCTTGTGGCCAAGGGCCACGAAAAGCGGGTGCAAAGTTACAACTTTTTTACGAACCAAACAAATCTTTCACTAAATTTTATTGAAAAACCATGCAAATTTGCTAAGAACGAAGGTTCTTTCCCCTCATTCGTCCCTGTATTCAAGTATGTCTCCCGGCTGGCATCCCAATTCGCGGCAGATCGCTTCGAGGGTGGTGAAGCGGACGGCTTACAGGTTTCTGATGGCGAGATAGCGGTTGATGACGCCGATCGAGAGTTCTTGGGGGGTGGTGAGGAGTGAGAGGATGCCGTGCTGGCGGAGGGTTGCACTGATAAGTTGTTTCTCGGCGGCAAACTTCTCTGCTACCTCATGCTGGCAGACTTCTTCCTTGGTGGCAGCAGGAGTAGCTATGAATTGCTGGAGTTCGACATCCTCGAAAAAAACGACGAGCAGGCGGTGACGGCGTGCTATCTGCTGTAGGAATGGTAATTGCCGTTGTAAGGATACAAGTCCTGTGAAATTGGTGTAGAGTATCAGCAGGGAGTGCTTGCTGATATGCCGGCCGATGGCTACAGAAAGAGCGAAAAAGTCGGTCTCTCCAAAATCTGTCTGCTCGGCATAGAGTGTTTCCATGAGTTTGTTGATATGGCCTGAACGGCGGTCGGCAGCGACGAAAGTCTCTACGCTGTCGGCAAAGGTGATGAGTCCGGCACGGTCCTCTTTGCGCATTGCCACATAGCTGAGTGCCAGCGAGGCATTGATGGCATAGTCGAGCAATGTCATGCCCTCAAAAGCCCGCTGCATGACGCGGCCTTTATCGACAATAGAGAAGACCTGTTGCGAACGTTCGTCCTGATAGACATTCACCATCGGGCGACTCAATCGTGCCGTGGCTCTCCAATTGACGGTGCGGTAGTCGTCGCCCCGCAGGTAATCACGAATATGTTCGAAATCGGTATTGTGACCAATGCGCCGCACTCGTTTGATGCCCAACTCCTGTAAATTGCGGCAGGCAGCCAGCAATTCGTACTGGTGAAGTTTTGCAAAGGAGGGATAGACGCTGATCTCGCACGGAGCCGCACAACGATAGCGCCGCTCTACCAGTCCCAGTCGGGTAGAGGCATATACGAGCACGTGGCCGAAGGCGTAGACTCCTCGTCGGGTGGGATGGAGAGAAAATGAGAAGGAGGAAGGGTGAGAAGATGAAAGGATATGGGCAGCTCCGCTGCACAGTGAATGGAAGTCGCGACACTGGAATTGGAAAGGGAGTTCGTCGATGAGCTTTATGCGGACGGGGAAGGGGTAGCTGCTTTCTACGTTGATGGTGACGGGGTTGTCGTCTCCATTGCTGAAACGGCTGCTGAGTTTGCGATCGGCGGTGATGGCTCGCTTGTGCCACAGCATGGTAATGTCTGCTACTACGGCCATAAAGAGCAGTAATGTCAGTGCCCGCCCTACCGTGTAGAGTGGGGCGTAAGCATAGCCGAGACCCGTGACGAGGGCGATGGCGAGCAATAGCAGGTAGAAGCGGGTACGTAGGAACATGGGTCTCTGTTTTGTCTGTTGTGGGAGTGCCACAACGAACGTTGCTACTTGGGAACTTCTACTTTGTCGAGCAGACGTCGGGCAACCTTCTGCGGTGTGTAGCCCTCCATTTCGGCCTCGGCGGTGAGGACAAGGCGGTGCTGGAGCACAGCGGGTACGATTTGTTTCACGTCATCTGGTGTCAGGAAATCTCGTCCCTGCAGCAGGGCGTAGGCCTTGGCCGACTGCAGAATGGCCACTGAGGCGCGGGGCGAGGCACCGAGATAGACCACGCGGCTTTTGCGCGTCTGTTGTACGATGTCGACAACATATTGTAACAGTGATGGTTCTGCAAAGACCTCTCCAAGCAGGGTGCGCAACTGTAGCAGTTCGTCCTTGGTGATGACGGGCTTTACGCGAGTTAGGTCGGTGAAAGCCGTGTTTTCATGATGACGCTGCAGAATGCGCAGTTCTTCCTCGGCCGACGGGTAGTCCATTATGAGTTTCATCAGGAAACGGTCGGTCTGTGCCTCCGGCAGTTTGTAAGTGCCTTCCTGCTCCACCGGGTTCTGGGTGGCGAGAATGGTGTATAGTGGCGACATGGGGTGCGTCGTACCGTCGATGGTGGCCTGCCGTTCCTCCATTACCTCAAAGAGGGCGGCCTGTGTCTTGGCGGGGGCACGGTTCACCTCGTCTACTAACACCATGTCGGCAAATACGGGGCCGGCATGGAACTGGAACTCCTGCGTCTTCATGTTAAACACGCTGGTGCCCAGTACGTCGCTGGGCATGAGGTCGGGCGTGAACTGTACGCGGCTGAACTTGGCGTCGATAAGGCGGGCCGTTAGCTTGGCCAACAGCGTCTTGGCCACGCCAGGCACACCCTCTATCAGTACGTGGCCGCCGGCCAGGATGGCTGTCAGCAGCAGTTCAACGTTCTCCTCCTGACCGACGATGACTTCACCGATCGACTGGCGCAGTGTTTTTACTTTCTCGGCGAATGCCGTCAGGTCTAAGCTTCTTCTTTCTTCTCTTTCTTCCATATCTTGTTCTGTTTTTGTTTCATATATTGCAGGGTGCCTATGTGGCGTATAAAGTCCAGTTGGTAGTTGCGAGGTGGTGTCTCAACGGGAATGGCGCGCTGGCGGCGGCGGGCGTTGAAGCCCATCATCAGCACAACACCGAGCAGTACGAGGTAGAGCGCCCAGCGCAGGGGCGGACGCTTCAGCAGTTCGCGGAAAGGTGAACTCTCTGCTACGTTGTAGTTAGGCATATAGGCCTCCGTGCGCACCACGGGCAGTGGCTTCAGGCGGTTCATCAGGCGATGGACGTATTCCGTATAGTTGAGCATTCCGTAGTTGGTGAACATCAGCGGTGTGGTGACGAGAATCAGCTCACCCTTGCCAATGGGGTAGCTGAGGGCCACGACGTCCCGGTAGTGAATCTTGGCCAAGGGGACGGCAGGTATCGTGTCAAGGATGCACGCATTGATGAACTGGGGATGGACGCTGGTGATGGAGGGCTGATAGACGGTCGAGTCACCTGTCCAGTGAATGGTATCGTAGGGCGTATCCCGTTCCATGCTTTTTCGGAAGTTGGACTCGCTAAAGTAGTTTTCCGAACTACAATGGATGCGTAGCGTGTCACAGAGTTCACTACTGAAATAGGAATCCGCATAGAGGATGCGGTTGCCCCGACTGGCTAAGGCAATCAGGGTGTCATTGTTCACCCGTTCTCCCTGATAACCAGTCTGGATGATGATGATGGAGCGTGGCGATGCCTTCTCCAGGGCCAACTGCGAGAGCGACTTTCGACAGACGGTGTAGCCGTGGGGCATCGTGGTGGCAAGCACGCTGTCGAAAACATAGCAGCCGAAGGGCTGACGGTCGTCGTGGGCGAATGTCGGATTCCACACGAAACGGCGTGGCATCTGGTACTCTAAGGCGAGCAACAGCACCATCAGTGCAACGATGAACAACCAGAACTTACGGCTCATGGTGCACCTCCTTTCTCAATTGTTCCACCTCGTCGTAGAGTAAACGGGTGGCTTGGTAGTTGCCATAGCGCACACGCAGGAAATGGGCGGTGAGGGTGCGGAAAGCGGAGTTGGCAGTGGCAGTGTCACTACCCACAGGACAGGAGGATAACTCGCGTACATACTGAGAGGGAGTCTTATAGGGCTGCCAGTCAATGAGACGGGCATCAGTGAGAGCCTTGAGCGTCTTGAGATAGACGAGGCGGACGGCTTCGCGGTAGTCTTCATGGCCGACGGCGCTGATGATGGCGGTGTCGAAGTCTATGCCATAGATGGTGTCTTCCGTGTCTTCGTATGCTTGTTGCGTATCGTCCACCTGTGTAAACAGACCGGGATGGTAGCGCCATAGATACCAGACGACAACGCCCACGACGACAACGCCCACGATGGTTAATAGCCACCACGTATACTCGCTCTGCCATGCCTGGTCGAAGAGTTCTTCAAACAGTTCATGGAGTTGTGCTTTCAGCCACTCGGTAAACGTCATGCCTTCTCCGACCAACTCGCGGTTGTAGTCGAAGTCCTGCTGAACCTGCCATCGGGATATCTGTGCGCTGTCTATGACGAGTGTATCGGACAATTTACAAATGGATGATTTGCGGTTTACTATTTAGTTTAAACTCTCGAAGTTCTCGATGTCGCGGTCAACAGTCACGCCGTCCACCTTGTCGCAGGCGTGGCCGTATTGATAGGCGGTGCCGATGGTAACGAACGACAGCAGGCAACTGCCGCAGAAGCTGGCAATCACCCCCAGCAGATATTGAACGGCCGAGTAGCCGAACGAAGAGACGAAACCAGCTCCGTCTCCTTTGGCGGT
The DNA here is from genome assembly GCA_017545045.1 of Prevotella sp. Taxonomy (GTDB): domain Bacteria; phylum Bacteroidota; class Bacteroidia; order Bacteroidales; family Bacteroidaceae; genus Prevotella. Next base: position 6,229 of record JAFYDA010000131.1, read on the forward strand.
CAGCACTTCCTTTATTCCCATCATGATGTACGCGGGCATGGATATGACGGTCTGAAGGATGATGGCAATGGTATATAGCACTATCGTGACGGCAACAATGCCGGCCCACGTCTTCCATCCTAAGCGTACGGACTTGGCGTAGGTACTGATGATACCCCTATCCTCAAACAGGTAGATGGGAGTGACCAGAATTAAGAGCGGATAGACAAGGATCGCCACCAGAATGACGGGAAATATCATGAAAGGACTGATGGTTATCATGAGTGCAAAAAAGATGAAAAAGACAACAATCAGTACAATACTTATCGCAAACAGTATCATCTGGCGAGCCGTCATGCGTAGTATGCCAGGCTTCAAGTCGGCGAACGTAACACCCTGCAGACCTTGACGCTGCTCATACTGCTGCATCATCGTGTAGACCAGTGCATTGAGCAGAATGAAGCCCACATACGTGAACAGCATCATTCCGATCAGCGACGACAACCATGGCATCATCTCTGTAATGTCGTTTTTTCCTATTATATTGGCAAATCTTATATTGCCTGTCATGAAGTTGTCTCCCAAAAAAGTTTCTATCAGCGCCACTGGCAGCAGCAAGTAGGTGATGTACTTTATTAGTGGGCGCCAGTTCTCGCGCACGAAGTCAAACGTGTCGGACATCTTCTCACTGAACGTTCGCGTCCGATAGAGTTTAATCAGTCTGGATTCTGTGTTCATTGCTTTTCTTTTTGGGTAGTACAATATAATAATAGGTGACAAATGCCAGCGATGCGAGGATAATGCTCAGCCTCAGCAGGTCGGGCCATTCGGTGTGGCGTGTAAAGAAACTCTCAATGAAGCCGGCTACGATGAACACCGGCACCGTGCCCACGACGATGCGCAGGCCTCGGCGAGCCCCGCGACGAAACGATGTGAGCCGCGGATAGGTGCCGGGGAACAGCCAGCCGTTGCCCATGGCGATGCCGGCGGCTCCGGCTATGACGATGGCTGAGATCTCGAGTGTGCCGTGCAGCCAGACGGCGAGCACCGATTGCCCCAGCAAGCCGTGCTGAGCGAAAAATGTCTGGAAAGAACCGAGCATCACACCGTTCTGGAACAGGACGAAACCCGTGCCAAGGCTGGTGAACACGCCTAAAACGAAAGTGACGAACGATACTCTGACGTTGTTCAGCGTGATGTAGCCGAACATCTCGTCCTCTTCATCGCCATTATAGACGGCCATAGGTTCGCCATTGGCTATGTTTTGCAGCGTCATGTCCACATAGCTGTCGCCAAGGATGATGCGGCAGAACTCCGGGTCGAGCAGTTGCGACAGAAAACCGACAAAAACACTGGCAGCGAACACCACAAACGACAGCAGCAGTTCGCGCCGTGCCTCCCACATTGTGCGCGGCACATCGTCAGTCCAGAACGTCAGCAACCGCGACCAGCGGTAGCGGTGTGAGCGGTATATCTCATTGTGCAGGGCCGAGGACAGATTATTCAGGTAGCGGGTAATCTTCGACTCTGGATAATGGGTCTGTGCATAGGACAGGTCGCTGGTCACGTCGATATAGGTGTCGGCCAGTTCTGTGGCGGCGGCATCGTCAGCGGTTTCCACCACGATTTCCGCACCCCGCCATTTCGAGATGTTCTGCCTGATAAACGTCACTTCCTTCATAACGTCTGCAAAGTTACGAAAAAATATGCATTGTGCATTGAGCATTGTACATTTTTTTTGTACCTTTGCAGACGTTATGGCAGAAAAAAGCATCGTCACAGGACAATATGTACGCATTCGTCAGACGCCGGCCAGTGTCGGCGAGCGCATGCTGGCCCAGTTGATTGACTGGGCGGTGCAGGCGGGCTATGTCGCATTATGGATATACCTCGACATTCATCTCGGCACATTGCTGGTTATCTTGTTGGTGGTGTTGCCCGCTTTATTATATGGTCTGCTGTGCGAGCTTTTCACGGGGGGACAGACTATCGGCAAGTGGATTGTCAAGTTGCGGGTCATCATGGCCGACGGCACATTGCCCTCCCTCAGTGCCTACCTGCTTCGATGGCTGCTGATGATGGTCGACGGTCCCATGCTGGGCTGCGTCGGTGTGCTTGTCATGATCCTCAACCGCAACAACCAGCGCTTTGGCGACATGGCAGCAGGTACGCTGGTGGTCAAGCTGCGCAGCTATTCCAAGATACAGGTCAGTCTCGACGAATACGACTATCTGACGAAGGATTACCGTCCCTCTTATCCCCAGGCCTCCGACCTCTCGTTAGAGCAGATAGACGTTATCTGCCGGACTCTGGACGGCGATGTGGAAGATCGCATCTGTCAGCTGTCGCAAAAGGTGCAGCAGCTGCTTGGCGTTGAACGGCGTGAAACCAACGACGAAAACTTCCTGCGCCGTATTGTCCGCGATTATCAGTATTATGCGTTAGAGGAAATCTGACGCTATTTTTGTAAAGGGGCGCAGGCCTCGCGCAGCCAATCCACCTCATCGGCGGCAAGAAGTGGCGACAACTTGTCGAAGACCGTCTGGTGGTATTGGTTCAGCCATTCGGTTTCTTCTTGTGTCATCATTCCTGCGACGATAGGACGCTTGTCGATGGGACAGAGCGTGAGCGACTCAAATTGCAGGAATTTGCCAAACTCCGTTTCTTTGTAAGGCACGATGAGCAGCGTGTTTTCAGTGCGGGCTCCACAGCGGCCTGGCAGATAGATACCAGGTTCGTCGGTAATGGTCATGCCTGCCACGAGGGGGGCTGGCTTCCATTCCATGCGGAACTGGTGAGGCCCTTCGTGAACATTCAGGTAGGTGCCCACACCGTGCCCCGTGCCGTGCAGGTAGTTAAGGCCTTCTCGCCACATGTCCTTGCGTGCCAGTATGTCAATCTGTGTGCCGCTGGCTCCGCTGGGGAACTTGCACAGCTCAATCTGGATATGGCCTTTCAGCACCAGCGTATAGATTTTCTTCTCCTCGTCGGTCAGTGGGCCGAGGGCAATCGTCCTTGTGATGTCTGTCGTGCCGTCGAGGTATTGTGCACCGCTGTCGAGCAGCAGCAGACCGTGAGGCTCTATCGGAATGTCAGTCTCAGGCGTAGCCTCATAGTGTACGATGGCGGCATGTGCGCCGTAGCCGGCAATGGTATCGAACGAGATGTCGCGGTAGAGTGGTTGTTCGGCGCGTAGGGCGGTGAGTTTGCGGTCTACTGAGATCTCTGTGAGGGTGCTGGTGGGGGAAGCACCAGCCTCGAACTGGTCGTCCAACCACTTCAGGAACTTCACCATGGCGATGCCGTCTTTCAGCATCGCCGACCTAAAACCCGCAATCTCTGTGGCATTCTTCACGGTTTTCATCCGCTTGACGGGCGACTCCTCGGCCACGATGTCGCGGGTGACGGCTTTGTACAAGGTGTAGTTCACCTCGTCGGGGTCGAGCAGGATGTTATACTCGAAGTAGTCCTTCAGTCCGCGGGCGACGTTTTCGTAGTCGTCCACGCTGATACCCTCGTCCTGCAGGTATGCCGATACCTCGGGCGTCAGCTTCACCTTATTTATATAAAGGGTGACGTCCTTCGACGATATCAGCAGGTACGACACGAAGACGGGGTTGCAGTGTACGTCCGTACCCCTGAGGTTCAGCGTCCATGCGATGTCGTCGAGGGCTGCCATCAGCATGCCGTCGGCGTGGCGTTCGCGCAGTGCCTGCCGGATGCGGGCTATCTTGTCACGGGTGCTCTCGCCGGCATACGCCATGGGGAATAGTTCGACGGGATCAGACGGGATGGGCGGACGGTCAGTCCAAACCTGACTGAGCGGGTCCAGATTGGTGCGCAGCGTGATGCCTCCTCGTTTGCGGAGGTCGGCTATCAGTTCCTTCACGGCATTGGCTGAGGAGCACCATCCGTCGACGCCTACTTCAGCACCTGCACCACATTCCTTGCCTATCCACTCGGCGATGGTGGGCGTACCCTCTATCTTGAGCTTCTGTAGTTGGAACTCTGTGCCACGGAGCTGTTCTTCGGCGGCAATGAAGTAGCGCGAGTCTGTCCACAGGGCGGCACTGGTCATGGTGACGACGGCCGTGCCGGCAGAACCGTTGAATCCTGAAATGAACTCGCGTCCCTTCCAGTGGTCGGGGATATACTCGCCCTGATGAGGGTCTGTGCTGGGGAAGATGAAGGCCGACAGATGCTCACGGCGCATCACTTCGCGGAGGTCTTCTAACCGCTGATTTACTTTCTCCGTCATAATCATCATATTTGATAGCAAAAAAAGAGGATGTGCCGGAACACACCCTCATGGATTTTATTTTTTAGAGGTTTGGATTAATCTTGCTCCACTCCGAGATGGGCGGTACGATGTTCAGCGTCACCAGCTCGTCGCGCATCTTGCACAGGTGCTCGTAGCTCTGATCCAGCTTAGCGTTCTCCTCGGCAGTCCCCTGAGGAACCTCGAACTTAGCACCCTCGGCAGTCATGGTGGTCTTCATAGCCATCATGATGTGGTCGTACTTGTCGGTCTTCACGTATGTGCCAACGGGGAAGCGGAAAGGTTCGCCGCCCATGGCTGCACGGATCATCTCAACGCTGAGATATGAAGGGCTCTGGAATGAGCTGCGTCCGCGAAGCTCGATAATCTTGGCACCGCCCTTGGTGACGTCAACCTTCATCTGCTCCCACTCCTCAGCGGGGAACTCAGCCGTACCGATGATGTCGGTCAGCTTGCGACCGGCAATCTCTACGTGGCTGCCGAAGACGGCCATCTGCTCACCGTGGCCACCGTAGGTAGCGCAACCGGTAATCTCGTTCTGCATCACACCGAACTTCTTAGCCAGTGCACTCTGCAGACGGGTGGTGTCGAGACCTGCGAGGGTAGTCACCTGTCCGGGCTTCAAGCCAGAATAGAGCAGGGTTACCAGACCAGTGAGGTCGGCGGGGTTGAAGATGATGACGACATGCTTCACGTCGGGGCAGAACTTTTTGATGTTCTGACCGAGTTCCTCAGCAATCTTACAGTTACCGGCCAGCAGATCCTCGCGGGTCATGCCTGCCTTACGGGGAGCACCACCTGAAGATATGATATACTTTGCATTCTTGAAAGCCACTTCAGCATCCGTTGTAGCCACGATGTTCACATCGTCGAAGCCACTCTGGCGCATTTCCTCGGCTACACCTTCGGGTGAGAATACATCGTAGAGACAGAGTTCGCTTGTCAGGCCCATCATCAGGGCGCACTGAGCCATGTTTGATCCGATCATGCCTGCTGCGCCGACAATGACCAGTTTGTCATTTGTTAATGTTGCCATAATTCTTATGTTTTTGATAGTTATTTAAAAGTGCTGCAAAGATACATAAAAAAAAACATAGTATCGAACTATTAACAGAGATTAATATTTCGTACTATGACTTTTGTCAGGTAGACTTGTCAAAAGCTATCTTATGACCTTCCTGCCGTTGATGATATATACGCCCTTCGGCAGATTGTCGAACGATGTCGCATTATGGCGTATCTTCTGACCACGAATGTCGAAGACATCGAATGATTGTCCGTCAAGAGGCAGATTTCTGATGCCAGTATTCTCTGCAACTCTTGTGAAGAGACGTTAGATCTCATGGCAAGGAACAGATTCTGTACCTCCTAAAATCCGCAGATAATTTTTCAATGGTCTAATTTTGCCGTCCTTTGAGACATGTCTGTCTGTTTTTGAGCAACTTTTTGTTGCTCAGGTACTTATAAAGAAAGTTAAATTAAAGTGCTGCGGGATTTAGGTATTATTGATAACGTTCACTTCATTATCTAACGTTTTCACTCGCAAGGTTGGCACATGATGCTCCCATTCTCGCTGACGCGCCTACCCACAGCCTTTCTGCTGAGCGGATTATCTTCGCTCCGTTTGCAAAGATAGTATAAACTGAGCAAAGTACAAAAAAAATAGTGAAGATAATGCAATTTTCACTCGTCATCAGTCCAACGCGGAAACTGCCGATGCCAGCAGGGGCGTATAAGCAAAAAAAGGCTGTGTAAAAAGAAATAAAAACAATGCGCAAAATTCCCGTCCGAAGCCGTCGGACTGTCAGTCCGACGCAGGACGGACAAAAAGTCCGAAGCGGGACGGACTGTCAGTCCGAAGCCTTCGGATTGGTTCAAACAAATAATCCGCCGCCGCGATGCAGCTCACCCTCGTCATGACCTTCGTGGTGCAGACGGCGGGGGCGGCAACGGCGGCGATTTAGGCGGGCGAAAGTGACAAGTGACACGGCACTTTCGCCCGCTTTTCCGTTAAACTTTGTCACATTTTCCGTGCGATTGCAGTTTTTTTTTGAAAAATGTATACCTTTGCACTCGAAATCTAAACAACAAATAATCATGGGACAACTCGCATTCCTGAGACTATTCATCCTTGTGGCCATCTCGCTCGACAGGAACGATAACCGGCGGCACGTCCACGTGTTCTACAAGGGCAAGCGCCACCAGCACTCTGTGGCCTAGATTTGGATAGAGAAGAACGGCGAGCCGTGATGGAGACGATTTTTTGTAGCCATTATGAAGACAGACATACAGATAGCACGCGAATGTGAATTGAAGCCGATAGGCGACATCGCCGCACAGTTGGGAATTGAACCCGAGAAAATAGAACCGTACGGACGCTACATGGCTAAGGTGCCAGTATCGCTCATAGACGAGGAGAGAGTCAAACAGAGCCGTTTGATTCTGGTGACTGCTATCAGCCCTACGAAGGCTGGCATCGGCAAGACGACGGTCAGTATAGGCCTGACGCTGGGCCTGAACAAAATTGGCAAGAAAGCGGCCGTGGCCCTGCGAGAACCCTCGCTGGGTCCCTGCTTCGGTATCAAGGGCGGTGCTGCCGGTGGTGGCTATGCGCAGGTGTTGCCAATGGAGAAGATTAATCTGCATTTCACGGGTGACTTCCATGCCGTGACATCGGCCCACAACACCATCAGCGCGCTGCTGGACAACTATATCTATCAGCACCGCAAAGACGGATTTTCGCTCCGAGAAGTCTACTGGAAGCGCGTGCTCGACGTGAACGACCGTGCCCTGCGCAACGTGGTGACGGGACTGCGGGGCGACGGAGTGGTTTCGGAGACGGGCTTTGACATCACACCCGCGTCGGAACTGATGGCCATTCTCTGTCTGGCCACAAGTGAGGAGGATCTGCAGCGCCGCATCGAGAATATCTTGTTGGGTATTACTTCCGACGGCAAGCCTTTTCGCGTTCGCGACCTCGGTGTGGCGGGCGCTATTACCGTGCTGCTGAGCGATGCCCTTTCGCCTAATCTCGTGCAGACAACAGAGCAGACACCGGCTTTCATCCATGGCGGTCCGTTTGCCAACATCGCCCACGGATGCAGCAGCGTGCTGGCCACGAAAATGGCCATGAGCTATTGTGACTTTGTGGTGACGGAGGCTGGCTTTGGAGCAGACTTAGGAGCGGAGAAATTCTTCGACATCAAATGCCGCAAAGCCGGGCTGCAGCCCCGGTTGGTGGTTATCGTGGCCACGACGCAGGGCCTGAAGATGCATGGCGGCGTGGCTTTGGAGGCCATCAAGGAGCCAAACAGCAAGGGACTGACAGAAGGATTGAAGAACCTGAATCGCCATATTAACAATATGCAGGGCTTCGGACAGCCCGTCGTCGTTACGCTGAACCGCTTCGATTTTGATACGGACGATGAGATTGACATCGTCCGTAAGAACTGCGAGGACCTGGGGGTAGGCTTTGCCGTGAACGAAGCTTTCCTGAAAGGCGGCGAGGGTGCTGTAGATTTGGCCCAGAAGGTGGTAGAGACCATTGACCGAATACAGCCGCTGCCCATTCACTTTACCTATCCCGAGAACGACACGATAGAGGGAAAGATTGAGAAGGTTTGCAAACGCATCTATGGCGCTGCCAACATGGTGTTCACCAAGACGGGCAAGAAGCGACTGGACGCTATCAGGGAGATTTTCGGGGACGACAAGGACATCAACCGCTATCCCGTCTGCATCGCCAAGACGCAGTTCTCCTTCACTGCCGACTCAACAATCTACGGTTCGCCCGAGGGTTTCACCATCCGCATCCGCGACGTCATTCTGAACTGCGGCAGTGAGATGATTGTTGCTATCGCTGGCGACATGGTCCGTATGCCCGGACTGCCGAAGAGTCCGCAAGCCGAACGCATCACCATCGAGAACGGTGTCATCGAAGGACTGTCCTGACGTTACACTTCTTCGTTTTCCGTGCGGGCGATAATCTCGTTCTGCAGTTGCTCCGTCATGTCGTTGAAGTAGTCGCTGTAGCCCGCAACGCGCACCAAAAGGTCGCGGTACTCTTCAGGATGTTTCTGGGCATCGTGGAGCGTGGCGGTGTCGACAATGTTGAACTGGATGTGGTGACCGCCGAACTTGAAGTAGGTGCGGATGAGCGAGGCCAGCTTCTTCATGTCTTCCTCACGCTTGAGCAGGGCAGGCACGAAGCGGACGTTGAGCAGGGTACCGCCGCTCTTGGTCTGGTCGAGCTTGCCAAGCGACTTGATGACGGCGGTGGGGCCGTGGGTGTCAGAGCCGTGGGCGGGCGAGGTGCCGTCGCTGATGGCGAAGTGGGCGAAGCGGCCGTTGGGCGTGGCACCGCAGACAGAGCCGAAGTAGTTATGGCAGGTGGTGCTGAGCATGTTGAGCTGCGTCTTGCCGCCACGGGTGTTCGGCCGTCCCTCGATGGCTTTCACCAGATCGTCATAGACGCGCACGGCAATGTCGTCGGCGTAGGGGTCGTCGTTGCCGAAGAAGGGCGTGTGATTGCGGATGTAGGTGCGCATCACCTCGTTCCCCCAGTTGCATTTGCAGGCCTCTAATATCTCGTCCATCGTATATCGCTTGTCTTCGAAGACGTGCTTCTTGAGGGTGGTGAAGCAGTCGGTGATGGTGCCGAGGCCGGTGCACTGGATGTAGGTGGTGTTGTAGCGTGCGCCGCCGCTGTAGTAGTCCTTGCCCTTCTCAATGCAGTCGTCGATGTAGAGGCTGAGGAAGGTGGCAGGGGCGTAGAGTGAGAACATACGCTCGATGTAGTTGTTGACGCTGAGCTTCAGGTTCACGAAATAGACCATTTGCTTGTGCCAAGCATCGTAGAGCTCTTCGAAGTCCTTGAAAGTGCGAGGGTCACCGGTCTCAAGGCCGAGGCGCTTGCCCGTCTTCGGGTCAATGCCGTTGTTAAGGGTAATCTCTAGAATCTTGGGCGTGTTGAGGTAGCCGGTCAGCAGATAGGCCTCTTTACCGAAGGCACCCACCTCGATGCAGCCGGAGCAGCCGCCCTCGCGGGCATCCTCCAGGCTCTTGCCCTCGCGTACCAATTCTTTTATATAAGTGTCGGGATTGAAGATGCTGGGATAGCCATGTCCCTGGCGGATGACCTTGATGCCTTCCAATAGGAAGTCGTCGGGCGTGTTCCCGGCGATGTGGATACTGAGGCCTGGCTGCAGTTCGTGCAGCTCTTCCTGAATCTCAAGAATCATGTACGACAGCTCGTTGGTAGCACTCTTTCCATCGCGGTCGACACCACCGATATTGATGTTGGTGAAGTCGTTGTAGGTGCCGCTCTCCAATGCCGTCACGCCTACCTTCGGCGGTGCAGGCTGGTTGTTGAACTTAATCCAAAGACAGGAGAGCAGCTCCTTAGCCTTGTCGCGGGTCAGTGTGCCATCGTCTACTCCCTTTTTATAGAAAGGATAGAGATGCTGGTCAATGTGACCAGGGTTCATCGAGTCCCATCCGTTCAGTTCCGTCACCGTACCGAGGTGGACGAACCAGTACATCTGGATGGCTTCCCATAAGTCGCGTGGGGCATGAGCGGGGACATGATGACAAACATCGGCAATCTTTTCCAACTCCTTCTTCCGCTGTGGGTCTTGCTCCTTGGCTGCCAACGACTCTGCAAGTTCTGCATGACGTTCGGCGAAGAGAATGGCTGCGTCACATGAAATAGCCATCGCCTCCAGCTCCTGCTGTTTGTCAGTGGCCTCGGGGTCGTTGATGTAGTCCAGTTCACTGATACGCTTCTCTATCCGTGCCTTCACGTCCAGCAATCCCTCGTGGTACATCTTGCCGTCCATGGCCGTGTGGCCGGCGGCGCGTTGCTCCATGAACTCCGTAAAGACACCGGCGTGGTAGGCCTCTTCCCACTCCTTGCTCACGTGGTTGAAGATGCGCTCGCGCTGCGTCTTTCCCGTCCAGTAGGGGATGACCTCGCGCTCATAAGTGTCGATGTCTTCTTGGGCGATGGTGTAGCGCTGCAACTCGCGTTCGTTCAGTGTGTGCAAGTCTTCCACCGAGTGACACGTCAACTCGGGGAATGTCGGCACCGCCTTCGGCTTAGGCCCTCGCTCACCTACAATCAGTTCGTCCTCACCGATGTAGATGGTCTTCTTCTTGCAGATCTCATAGAAGTTCCTGGCTCGCAGCACAGGCGTTGGCATCGTGCCATAGTACTCCTTGTAGAAGGCTGTCTCTATCAGTGCGCGTTCTATGGAGAGCGTCGTCGGTGTGTCGAAGTTTTGCTGGCGCAGGCGGCGTATGCGCTCGTTCATGCCGTTGATATTTTCTGGATGCTTGATGCTATAGTTCATTTTTCGAGTTTTTTTATTTGTTTTTTGCTGTATAGACCTCTTCAATACTCATAGGCTTTTTGATGGTGCCGAGAAGGCGAACTTCACCATTGGGCATCACGGCGTAGTTCAGTTCATTGCGCAGGCCGGTGAAGTCGCGCCAGGGCTTTAGCTTGTCGTAGCAGATGAAGTCGGTGAACTGCTTTTCAGCTTCCCATTTATCCATGAGTTCGGGGATGAAGTAGATGCCTGGCTCGACGGTGAATACAAACCCAGGCTCAAGGGGGCGTGCCAGACGCAGGCTCTTGAAGCCAAACTGCGTAGACTTTGCCGCACCGTCGGGGTAGCCAACGTATTGTTCGCCAAGGTTCTCCATGTTGTGGACATCCAAGCCTACCATGTGTCCGAGGCCGCAGGGGAAGAAGAGGGCGTAGGCTCCGATGCGGGCGGCCTCGGCGGGATCGCCTTTCATCAGTCCGAGGTCTTTCATGCCCTCGCAGATTTTGGTAGCGGCGGCAATGTGAGCGTCGTAGAACGGTATGCCGACGGCCAATGTGTCGACGGCAGCGTAGAAGCTGGCGAGATGGATTTCATAGATGGTTTTCTGTCGCTCGGTGAAGCGGTCGCCCACGGGCATCGACGAAGAGAGATCGCCGGCATAGTGCGACTTGGTCTCGGCACCGGCGTCGAGGAGAAAGATGTCACCCTCACGGCAGGTGTGTATGAAGCCGTGGTTGTGCAATACCTGTCCCTGCACGGTGGCAATGGTTGGGAAGGAGAGGGCGTTGCCGTGGCGGCAGGCCACCTCCTCGACGGCGGCGGCCACCTCGCTCTCATGAATGCCGGGACGCACGGTGCGGTAGGCGGCGAGGTGCATCTCTGTGCTCAGGTCTACGCTCTCTTCAATGAGCGCAATTTCCTCTAAGTCCTTGTGGTTGCGCTGCGCAACGATGGCTTTGATAAAAGGAACGCTTGCGCCTGATGGTTGTGCGGCTGGCTCTACGCCAAGCAGTTCCAAGAGCCATACGCGATGGTCGCCGCGATAAGGCGGAAGGAAGTGCACGGGCTGATGCTTCTGACGGGCACGGTCAAGATAGGTCTTGAGTTCCTTCATCGGAAGTACGTCGGTAATTCCAACGGGGCTGCATTTCTCGTGCAGCGAGGGTTGTGTGCCTGTCCAGACAATGTCGTCGATAGTCAGTTCATTGCCGAAGACGATTTCACGGTTCTCGTCGACATCGATGACGGCAGCCAGGCCGGCATAGTCGAGGCCAAAGAAATAGAGGAACGTGGAGTCTTGACGGAAGCGGTAGGTGTTGTCGGCGTAGTTCATGCCCACCTCGTCGTTGCCAAGGAAAAGCAGCAGGCCGCTGCCCATGTCGTGGGCAAGCCGGGCACGGCGGCGGACGTATGTGTCCTTACTGATATTTACCATATTCGTTTATTTTTTTGTGTTTACTAATCTGAAGTGGTGTCTGTGGGAAATATTCGGCTAAAAGATTATACAAGTCGGGGTCGAATTCCAGAAGTTCCTCGCGGGTGTTGCACCAGTTATGCTTGCCGTCGGTATGGGGCATCTCGGCATTCACATTGAACCAGTCCTGTACGGCTTCGGCAAAGTATTCCTCTTTGTCTGTCTCACGGTAGGTGTTTTTCAGAATGCCTTTTTCCTTGGCGTTCTCGAAACATTGTTTCAGGCGTGCATCGAAATCGGGCGCGGCAAGCATCAGACCGATGAGATGGATGCTGTGGGCAAACTCGTGGATGAGAATGTCTTCAGCATGGTATTTGTCTATTTGGTAGGCCAGCACGTTTTCCTCAGCACAGCTGGTGAGAGGTAATTCCAAATCACCACCCAGCCCACGGGCGCGTAAGTCCCAGTTCAGGGCCGTGTCGTTCACTAAGTAATGGTGCTCGGGAATGTCTGTCGTCCCTTCGTAGCGGGCCATGATGGCGATACGGGTACCACGGGCCACCATGGAGTCGAGGACGGCCTTGGGCAGCATCGACGTCATGGCATAGAGCGTGCGATGGGCGGCAACAAAGGCAGAGTCGGGCACACGCCATGAGGAAATGAGCGGCAGTCCGTTCACGTCGACATATTTCTTGTAGAACGGGTCTAAGTGCAAGGAATCTGGCGGCGTTGTCACAATACAGGTTGGCACTTCAAACTCTTCGGCCGTTGCCTCACAACTCTCTTGCTGTGTAGTCCTTTTGCAGGAAGACAGCACCAACAGGCAGCAAAATGGAATGAGAAAAGATTTCATGAATAGATTTTTTTTCGTAATTAGTGTCTTTTCTGAGTTGCAAAGATAGCGCATTTATCGGACAATCCCAAATCTTTTACAGAAAAGTTACACAATAAAACAGCTTTTCACCCGTTATTCTTTCTGTGTTTAGACGTTGGCTTGCATTATTTGTCGTGTTAGCTGCTGTTTTTGAGACAAAGGCACAATACGATCCGTCGTTCAGTCATTACTGGGCGATGGAGACATCGTTTAATCCTGCAGCAGCTGGTAAGGACTCGAAACTGAATGCTGTGGGAGCCTATAATATGACGCTTACAGGATTTGAGAACAATCCCAAGACCATGTATATCAGTGCTGACATGCCGCTCCAATTACTTGGAGCCCTTCATGGCGTGGGACTGCAGATAATCAACGATGAAATAGGCTTGTTCTCACACAAGAAAGTAGGAGGACAGTATGCTTACAAGCAGAAACTGTTGGGCGGAACACTAAGCATAGGCCTGCAAGCCAGCATGCTGAGCGAAAGCTTCAAAGGTTCAAAGCTTGACTTGGATGACGACAATGACCCTGTCTTTAGCAAGTCGGACATAACGGGAACGGCCTTTGACCTGGCAGCAGGACTCTATTACAAACACAAGAACTGGTATGCCGGATTGTCCATACAGCATGCGCTGGCGCCTACTATTGAATTGGGCGAAACAAACGAGTTGGAGACCAGTCAGAGCTATTATTTTACTGGAGGATACAATATTCGGCTCAAAAATCCGTTCTTAACAATACAAACCTCTGTATTGGGACGTACTGACGGCGTGGCCTATCGCGGTGACGTGACAGCGCGGGTGAGGTACACCCATGAGCAGAAGGTGATGTATGCCGGCCTTTCCTACAGTCCCACAAACTCAGTGACGCTGTTGGTTGGCGGCCATTTTCACGGCATCATGGTGGGCTATAGTTACGAAGCCTACACAACGGCCATCAGCATAGGCAACGGGAGCCATGAGTTGTTCGTAGGATATCAGACGGACATCAATTTATCAAAAAAAGGAAGAAACAGACATCAATCGGTAAGATTACTATAAAAAATATGAAAAAACTGACAATAGGAATTTGCGCCATCACAGTGTTGCTGTTGTCCAGCTGCTTTGGCAGCAAAGTGGCATCAGGCAATGGTGGCGAGCTGACAGGATCGGGTGGACGGTCGTTCGCCGAACCGGCTCCTTTTGGCATGGTACTTGTCAAACGCGGACACTTGAAAATGGGTATCGAGAATCAAGACTCTCTCTGGGGTAAACAGACTCCAGTGAGAGACATCTCTGTCGATGGATTCTGGATGGACGATACAGAAATTACGAACTCGGAGTACCGACAGTTTGTCAACTACGTGCGTGACAGTATCTTGCGTGAACGCTTAGCTGATCCAAATTACGGCGGCGACGAGAGCTACAAGATAGAGGAAGACAAGAACGGAGACCCCGTTACGCCGCACCTCAACTGGAAAAAGGCTCTGCCGCGCAAGCCTAATGAGGATGAACTGCGCGCTATTGAGAGCTTGTATGTGACCAACCCCGTCACGGGCGAAAAAATGTTGGACGCTTCTCAGATGAATTACAAATATGAGATTTATGACTATACAACGGCCGCCTTGCGCCGTAACCGTCTGAACCCTGAGGAGCGCAATCTCAATACCGACATTGCCGTTGATCCCAATGAAAAGGTCTGGATATCGAAAGATACGGCCTATATCGACGATGAGGGAAAAATTGTGCGTGAGACGCTCAACAGGGAACTGAGCGGACCGTGGGACTTCCTGAATACGTACATTATTAATATATATCCTGACACGACGTGCTGGGTGAATGACTTCCCCAATGCAGACAATGAGGTGTATATGCGCAACTACTTCTCAAACTCTGCCTATAACGACTATCCCGTTGTGGGTGTGACGTGGGAGCAGGCCAATGCCTTCTGTGCATGGCGTACGGAATATTTACTGAAGGGACTTGGACCGGCAGCTCGCTTCGTGCAGCGTTACCGTCTGCCGACAGAGGCTGAGTGGGAATATGCAGCCCGAGGCAAGGACGGCACGGAATTCCCATGGGAGAACGAGGATGTGGCTTCGGGCAAGGGATGCTTCTATGCTAATTTCAAGCCAGATAACGGTAACTACACCAAGGACGGAAACTTGATTACGTCGAAGGTGGGTATCTATAGCGTCAACAGCAACGGTCTGTACGACATGGCCGGCAATGTGGCCGAATGGACTTCGACCATCTATACAGAAGCGGGCGTAGATGCCATGAACGACGTGAACCCGCAGCTGAAGTACAATGCTGCTAAGGAAGACCCCTACAGGCTGAAGAAGAAATCGGTGCGTGGTGGTTCGTGGAAAGACCCCGAGAGCTATATCCGCTCAGCATGGCGCAGCAGTGAGTTTCAGAACCAGCCCCGTTCCTATATAGGTTTCCGTTGTGTGCGGTCATTAGCCAACACGACAAGTGAGAAGGCTAAACTGCAGTCGGTAAAGAAAAAACGGAAGTAATGGTATGATGCCGTCATAACGAAATATCATAATAACGAAATAACGCTCATCGAAATGACTAAATACAGCAAATTCAATATTATCTACCGCTTGCAGAAGTGGTTGGACAGCGTTCCTGGACAGACGTTCATGAACTACGCCTATAGCTGGGGTGCATCGATTGTGATTCTGGGTACGCTCTTCAAGCTGACCCACTTGCCAGGAGCTAACTTCATGCTGTTCCTTGGAATGGGTACAGAGGTGGTGGTGTTCTTCATTGCGGCCTTTGACCGTCCGTTCGACAAAACGGCTGACGGTATGGAACTGCCTACCCACATTGGTGAGGAACCTGAGAACTCTGAGTCTACCGAACAAACGGAAACTCCCGTGGGCACTGTCGTCGGTGGAAATGGCGGTACGATTATCATTGGCGGCGGTGTCATGGGACAAGAGGCACCGACGGTCGACACAGAAGCGATTGCAGCCGTCTCCTCATCGGTGACGACCATGGCCGGTGGTTCTGTGGTTTCGCCTGTACCGCAGGTAAACCCCGAACTGGAAGAGGCTACGGCTAACTACGTGGACGAGCTGAAGAACCTGACAGAAATGCTGCATAAGGTGTCGGAGCAGAGCGAACGGCTGGCTCGCGACTCTGAGGAGATGGAGAATTTGAATCGCACACTGACGGGTATCTGTAAGATATATGAAATGCAGCTGAAGGGTGCCAGCCAGCAGATTGGTACCATCGATGAAATCAACGAACAGACAAAACGCATGGCTGATCAGATAGCCGAGCTGAACCAGATTTATGCCCGCATGATAGAAGCCATGACGGTAAACATGCCTTCTGCTTCGCAAGTGAAGAGTGAAAAGTGAAAAGTGAAGAATAATGGCAATTAAGAAAAGACCAGTCTCTCCGCGCCAAAAGATGATCAACTTGATGTATGTCGTCTTGATGGCCATGCTTGCGCTGAACGTCTCGAATGAGGTGCTCAATGGTTTCTCCATTGTGGAGGAAAGCTTGAAGCGTACGACGGCCAACGCCACCAGAGAGAATCTTGCAATATACGATGATTTTGGGACGCAGATGAAGGCCAACCCTCAAAAGGTGAAAGAGTGGTACGACAAGGCCATGCAGGTGCGCGAGCTGAGCGATTCTCTCTACAATATGGCAGAAGGTCTGAAGCACGCCATCGTAAAAGAGGCTGACGGAAAGGACGGCGACTTGCACAATATCCGCAACAAAGAGGACATGGAAGCAGCCAATCAGGTGATGCTGGCTCCGGGACGCGGTCGCGGACAGGAACTGTACGACGCTATCAATGCCTACAAGAAGCAGATGTTGGAGATGGCCATCGGTACACGCCAGAAGAAAACCATCTCTGAAATCCTGTCGACCACCATTCCAGAGGATATGCAAACCCTTGGCAAGAACTGGCAGGAGTATATGTTTGAGTCGATGCCTGCTGCTGCTGCCGTCACTCTGCTGTCGACCCTGCAGAGTAATGTACGCTATACTGAGGGTGAAATCCTGCATACGCTGAAACAGAATATTGACGTGAAGGACATCCGTGTCAATGCACTGGAAGCTTTTGTCATTCCGAACTCACAAACTATCGTGCGTGGCGATAAGTTCTCTGCCCATATCGTGATGGCCGCCGTTGACACCACGCAGGTGCCCGACATATACATAGGCAACCAGAAGGTGACGCTACGTGACAATGTCTACGAGCGCATCTGTGGCTCAACAGGTGACTTCACCTTGGCCGGCTATATTGAGACCGTCAATGGTAACGGTGACAGGATAAAGCGTGACTTCTCGCAGAAATACACAGTCGTCGATCCTTCAGCCACCGTTTCTGCCGACTTGATGAACATGCTCTATGCCGGCTATTCGAACCCTATCAGTGTGTCGGTGCCTGGTGTTCCCTTGAACAAGATTCAGGCCTCGATGAGCGGTGGAGGAACGCTACAGCCCACAGGCCCTGGTAAATATATTGCACGCCCTTCGAAGGTGGGCGAGAATGTCACCATCACCGTTACTTCAACCAACACAGGCCGTCCGCAGCAGATGGGACAGTTTACATTCCGTGTGCGTAAATTGCCAGACCCGACACCGTTTATTGCTATGAAGGATGAGCAAGGCAACCCTTCTCGCTTCAAGGGAGGCGGTTTGGCCAAGGGTAGCCTGATGGGCATTAACGGCATTGGCGCCGCCATTGATGATGGTATTCTCGACATAGCCTTCAATGTGGTGAGTTTTGAGACCGTCTTCTTTGACAACATGGGTAACGCCGTGCCCATGGCCAGTAACGGCGCCCAGTTCAGTGAGCGTCAGAAGGACACTTTCCGCAAGCTGGCACGCAACCGCCGTTTCTACATTTCGCGTGTGACGGCCGTTGGTCCTGACGGCATCCAGCGCACCTTGCAGAATCCAATGGAAATTATTGTAAAGTAGAAAAAGATATGAAAAGACTTTTGTTCTTGTTAATGATAACGCTGACGGCTGGTGCAGTCTTCGCACAGCCCAAGAAAAGCCGTGTACAGCAGACTCAGAAGAATCAGTCCCAACAGGCACAGCAGAAACAAAGTACGTCATCGCAGGGCATGACGCGCCGCATGCAGATTAGCTATCCCGTAGCGCTCGACATGCCTGAGGACGTGGTGTGGCGTCGCGACATCTACCGTGAGATTGATCTCAATGACGATGCCAACGCAGGATTGTACTATCCAGTGCAGCCGCAGGGCAAGCAACTGAACCTGTTTACCTATATTTTCAAACTGGCGTTGAACAACTACATCCCCGTTTACGAATACAGTGTAGCCAACGACGGTAACGATGACTTCTCGGAGACAGCGAAGATCCAGTTGAAGACGGTGCTCGATAATTATCACATATTTTATGAGGAGCAGGACGGAAAAGTAAAAGTCGACAATAGTGACATTCCATCTGCAGAGGTGATGAAATACTTCTTGAAAGAGAGTGCTTATTACGACCAGAGCAATGCCACGTTCCACATTAAGCCTTTGGCACTGTGTCCCGTCATGCTACGTGAGGATGACTTTGGCGGTGAGGCCGCCCAGTATCCGCTCTTCTGGGTGAAGTACAGTGATCTTGAACCATTCCTCAGTCGGCAGACTGTCATGACGTCGAATGTCAACAATGCTGCCGTCATGTCAATGGATGACTATTTTACCCTGAATAAATATAAAGGAAAAATATATAAGACGAATAATATGCTTGGCAAGACACTGGCGCAGATTGCAGGAGGTGATACGGCCAAGCTGTCGCAGGAGCAGAAGCGCATTGAGGCTGAGCTGGCTGCTTTCCGCAACAATATTTTCGGCGATCAGGAGAAGAAAGATTCACTCGACAGCATTGCTGACTTGAAGAATATGAAGAATGTAGGCAAGGTGAAAAAGGAGCGGACACCGCGTGCAAAGCAAGAGAAGTCTTCCCGCCGTACAAAGTCGACCACTTCGTCATCTTCCAATTCAAGTGCCCGTGTGTCTGTACGTAGGCAGAGGCATTAAGGTAATCGTCAAGAACAATTGTTTCACTAATATAATAACGCGTTATGAAGAGAATTTTTACTGCAGTGTTGTTGATGCTGGCTGTTGTGAATACAACTCAGGCACGGTCGTTAAAGTTTGGCTTGAAAGGCGGTCTGAATGTTACCTCGATGTCGTTCGACGAGAAAGTGTTCGACTCTTCAAACAAAGCCGGTTTCTTTATTGGTCCGACGGCTCAGATTTCGCTGCCGCTCGGTGGGCTGGGTGTCGACATTTCCGCTCTCTACGACCAGAAGGAGTCAAAGGTGAATGACAATTCCATCAAGCAGCAAAGCATTCTGATCCCTGTAAATCTCCGTCTCAAGTTAGGTCTTGGTAGTCAGGCAGGTGTCTATCTCGCTGCAGGTCCTCAGTTTGGTTTCAATGTAGGTGATAGCAAGTATACGTGGCAATCGCTGAAAGATATCAAGGGAACACAGCAGCAGATCGATAATGAGTTCCAGTTGAAGAAGTCGAACTTCAGCATCAATCTTGGAGCCGGTATCTACCTGAACAAGCACTTCGAGATAGGCTTTGCATACAATATAGCTATGGGAAAGACTGCTGACGCTACGTTCAAGGAAGCTGTCAATACGGCTATAGGCAAAACGGAAGATGATGCCAAGGCCAAGACTTGGACGATCTCTGCAGCCATTCTGTTCTGACGAGTGACGTGTTTGCCGATATCATCTTGCCCCTGCCGCTCGACGGCCTTTTTACCTATGCCGTACCCGCATTGATGGGAAATGACATGAGGGTAGGGGTGCGTGTACTTGTTCCTTTCGGACGCAATAAGCAGTATGTCGGCATTGTTGCAGAATTACACGATCGTAAGCCTGAAGGGTATGAAGTCAAGGCTATCCTTCAGGTCATGGATACACAGCCGATACTGCTTCCAGAGCAGTATCGGCTGTGGCGGTGGATAGCCGACTATTATATGTCGCCTATCGGTGAAGTCTACAAGACTGCACTACCCGCCGGTCTAAAAGCCGAGAACGGCTACCGCCCGAAGACCGAAACCTATATTCGCCTGACCGAGGCCTATCGTACAGACCGGGCCCTGCATATAGCCCTCGACATGCTGAAGCGCGCACCGAAACAGCTCAAGGCCTTTACTGACTTCCTTTATTTGGTAGAGCAGGGCGACATTACTCGCGATGAACTGCTCAACGAGGGACATGCGCTTCAAACTATTTCGATGCTCATCAAGCGTGGCATACTTGAGACTTACGAGGTAGAGATCGGACGATTGAATCATGGCGGTGAGCCCCATCCGGAACTGGTCAAGAAACTTAGTCCAGCTCAGGAAACAGCCTATAACGAGATTCTTCTGTCGATGATCAGAAAGCCGGTCACGCTGCTTCACGGTGTCACGTCCAGTGGCAAGACCGAGATTTATATCCACCTCATACAGCGTGAGATTGACCAACACCGACAAGTGCTCTATCTGTTGCCAGAGATAGCCTTGACAGTCCAAATGATGGACCGTTTGCGTCGCGTCTTTGGCAACCGTCTGGGTATCTACCATTCCAAGTACAGCGATGCCGAACGGGTGGAAATCTGGCAGAAACAGCTGTCGGGTAATCCCTATGATGTCATCCTTGGTGCCCGCTCTGCCGTCTTTCTGCCCTTTCAGCGCCTTGGCCTTGTCATTGTCGACGAGGAGCACGAGACCAGTTTCAAACAGCAGGACCCCATGCCTCGTTACCATGCCCGCAGTGCGGCTATCATGCTGGGGGCAAAGGTCATCCTTGGCACTGCAACACCTTGTATGGAGTCTTATCACAATGCACGGACGGGTAAATACGGTTACGTACAGCTGACACAGCGGCACGCGGGACTGGAATTGCCTGAAATACAGATTGTTGATATTAAAGACCTGGCTCACCGCAAGATGATGAACGGTCCTTTCTCACCCTTATTGCTTACGCGTGTCCGTGAAGCCTTGGAGCGGGGCGAACAGGCCATTCTCTTCCAAAACCGTCGTGGCTATGCACCCATGATTGAGTGCAAGCACTGTGGATGGGTGCCTCATTGCCAGAACTGCGATGTGTCGCTTACGCTGCACCGCCAGTTCAATCAGTTACAGTGCCATTATTGTGGGGCTGTCTATCAGGTGCCTGTTGAGTGTCCCAATTGCGGTGGCACCGAGTTGCAGACTCATGGCTATGGTACTGAGAAAATTGAAGCTGCCGTGCGGGACATTTTTCCAGAAGCACGTATCAGCCGTATGGATCTTGACACCACACGTACACGAAACGCCTATGAACGCATCATCAGCGACTTCGCCAGTGGACGAACCAATCTGCTTATCGGTACGCAGATGATTTCCAAGGGACTGGATTTCGACCGCGTCAGCGTGGTAGGCATCCTCAATGCCGACACCATGCTCAATTATCCGGACTTCCGCGCCTACGAACATGCCTTCATGATGATGGCACAGGTAAGTGGGCGTGCTGGTCGCAAAGGACGTCGTGGAGTGGTCATGCTGCAGACACGCCAACCTGACCTTCCGATTATCCAGCAGGTGGTGCGCAATGATTACGAAAGCTTCTACAATTTGCTCTGTGCAGAACGTCAGAAGTTTCACTACCCACCTTACTATCGCCTCATTGCAGTCTACTTGAAACATCGGTCTGATATACTCGTCGAGACTGCAGCCCAAGAGTTAGGCTTCCGGTTGCGCGGGTGGTTCGGAGGCCGTGTCCTTGGCCCCGACAAGCCAGGCATCTCAAGGATTAAGTCTCTCAACATCCGCAAACTCGTTGTCAAACTTGAAAACGGTCTCAACATGGCTGATGTGCGCCGCTATCTGAAACTGGCGCAACAACAAATGCTGCAAGACAAGCGTTACGCCTCGCTGCAGATATATTACGACGTCGATCCGCTATAGTTTTTTTTTCCAAGGCTGTCCGTCCGTAAAATGCGGAGCACTTCCCAGATAAATTCCAAGGCCTGGGACAAATGTCCCAAGCTGTGGGACAAATATCCCAAGCCGTGGGACAAAGCTGGGGAGGCTCTACAGAATTTTTTAGAGGCTTTTGCTCCTTGCTTTTGTCGTTTCGCATCTTTATGCAAAGAAATACATTCTTTTCTTTGGAGGTTATTTTTTTTTTTCGTAACTTTGCGGTCACGACCTAATGAATCGGATGGAAATGATACTTAGGAGGGTGTTTGTTGCTATCTTTATAGCGTGCATTACACCTCTTTATGCTATAGATGATAGACCTGTAGCCAGGCAGTATACGGCAGCAGATCCACTTGTGTATGAAGATGCGTGGGATTTATGGCCTTACGTCTTCTTGAATGAGCATGGTGAGCCTGAAGGTTTCAACGTTGACATGCTGAAAGCCATTTTCGAGGAACTGAATATTCCATACGTGATTAAGTTGAAACCAACGAAAGAAGCATTAAAAGACTTGAAAGAAGGAAAGTCGGACTTGATGCTTGGCATGTATGCTGCGTTTCATGATGAATATGCTCAATACGGTGAGGAAATCATCCAAAAGTTTACTCACAGCGTTGTGAGTCCGAAATCAGAACCCGTGAGAATCAAGAAAATCGAGGATTTGGGCAAATACCGTGTCATACTCCATGACGGCAGTTTCAGTCATCACATGATGTTAGACCGCGGTTGGCGAATCAATTGTGTGCCTTATGACGACATGAAAGAAGCCATCCAGAAAGTAAGTTCTGAAAACAGTGGTCAGATTGTTTGGAATACACAATCGCTGAAATGGCTGATGAATAAATTCCAGACCACCAATCTGCAGATAAACCCTGTAGATATTCCCTACGGAGAATATCGTTTTATGTCCAACGATTCTGTTTTACTCCACAAAGTCGACAGCGTCTATGCCAGGCTTTGTTCCATGGATCGTATGCAACCCATATTAAACAAGTGGTTTTATCCCGATCGAGTTGATTCCGGTATTCCTGCGTGGGTAGGTTATTTGGCTGCTATCATTGCCTTGTTGGCATTTCTGATGGTATATTATGTACTGATGCTTCGTGTGCGTGAGCGGAAAATGGCAAAACTGATAGCCCAACATAATCAGCGGCTTGCTCTCATTCTGCGTACTACCAAGATCAGGGTATGGCTATACGATGTCCAGAAAAAAACGTTCAGGTGGATGAAAGAAAACGGCGAAATGGAAGACGAGGAACTCCCTATAACAGTTTTCGGCCAGCATTATTCTCCGTTATCATTCAGGAACTTGACTAACCAATTGTCGCAGATGGGTATGGGAGAGATGGAGAACACCGTAACAGAACTGACCTCCAACGACGATAATACATATCAGCAATACATCTTGATTTTGTCGGTATTCCGACGTTCGAAGGAAAATGTTCCTCTCGTTATTGTGGGTATGATGAATGACAAGACGGAGCAATTGCAGCAACAGCAAAAATCTAAAGACGACATGCTGCGATTCAAGTCGATTTTCTCATCTTCCATGATTGACATGACCTATTACAATGAAAAGGGAATACTGTCGGATATTAATCAGAAAGCATGCGAGACCCTTCACTGCGACCGCGAAGCAATATTGGCAGAGCATGTACCCTTTACAGCAGCTTTGGAAGAAAATAATGTCGAATTGGATACCTTTGAAGGTTGTCATAGCACTCACATCATCGACTCCAACGATAGGAAAAAACTTTCAGCCTCTATTCGTTTAACCAAAAAAATCTTCTACGAACAACTGCTGACCCCTGTGCATGACAAGAAGGGACGTTTCCTCGGTATTTTTGGTTCCGCACGTGATGTGAGTGAGTTTGTCAGCTCCTATCATCAGTTGAAGGAGAGCATCAGCCAACTTACATCTGCGGCTGAGGGCGTCACAGAGTACATCAACAATATTAATTTCGCATTGCACGTCGGTGGCCTTAGAATGATTGAGTATTCACCCAGTACCCGCATTCTCACCGTCTATGAGGAAATGCACAAGGTACAGTTGAAATTGACACAGTCACGATGCTTGTCATTGGTTGATGAAGGATACAAGCGCATGGCCATGAGAATCATGGACAACATGGACCAGCATGTCGCAGAAGTTGACGAGGCGGAGATAATGACAGTCGTTCATACTAAGAACCACATGCCGTTGGCATTGCATTTCCATTTTGTACCCATCCGCAATGCGAAAGGCGATATTCACCATTATTTCGGGCTGTGTCGTGACATCAGTCAGGAGAAGGCCACAGAGAAAGAACTTGAATTTGAGAAATCCAAGGCCCAGGAAGTGGAGAATGTCAAGAATGCATTCCTGCGTAATATGAGCCACGAAATCCGTACTCCAATCTCTACTGTTGTGGGATTTGCCGAATTGTTTGTTGAAGAGCACGATGATGAAGACGAGGAAAGCTTCATTATGGAAATAAAGAAAAACGCCACCTATCTGCTGAAACTGGTTAACGATATTCTGTTCCTTTCGCGGTTGGATGCCCGCATGATTGAATTCAACAGGGCTCCCATTGACTTTGCCTATGCCTTTGAAGGCCATTGTCAGATGGGATGGGCCAAGCAGATGAAAGCCGGCGTGAAATATGTGATGGAAAATCCTTATGAACATCTTATTGTCGACATTGACGAGTCCAACGTTGGACGTATCATAGAGCAGGTGGCTGAAAATGCCGCGCACAACACTGACCGTGGTACTGTCAGAACCCGCTACGACTATATCGAAGACAAACTCCTGATAACGATTGATGACACAGGAAGTGGCATCAGTAGAGAGAAGCAGAAAAGCATTTTCGAGCGGTTTAATAACTCGGGCGGCAATGACGGAACGGGGTTAGGACTTCCTATTTGTCAGGAATTGGCTACGCAGATGGGTGGTTCCGTCTACATCAATTCTGCTGAAGGTTGTGGTACCACCGTTTGGATTACCATACCCTGTAAGGCCTCTCTCATAGAAAAGAAGCACATTATCAATTCGGAAGAAATAGAACCGACATGGGAAGAACAACCATAGACACGATACGCCCTGTGCTGCTATTCCTTGCCTTACTGTTGCAATCTCTTGCGGCAGAGGCGAAGTTTACGGACCGCTACAACGAGCGGAATCCGCTCATCATCGTCTGCGACTGGGATTTGCCCCCTTACGAGTTCTTAAATGACATGGGACAACCTAGCGGATATCACGTAGACTTGTTGGATGTAATTCTTGATAAGCTGGACATTCCCCACCAGTTTGTCATGAAGGAGACGCCACAGGCCATCGCCACGTTTGAGCAGCGTAAAGCCGATCTCTTTGCTGCTCCCAGCTCGTTGTTCAAAGGGAAAGAATGCTATTTGTCAAGCAGTATACTGTCTTACTATCGAATCAAAGTGGCCACACGTTCCGATGCACCACGGCTAAAACTGATTAGCGACAGTATTGACATCAAGCACTTGGTGTTAAGAAGAAAGGGCCATTTGGCTCGTCAGTTGGAACAGTTTTCCACCATCCGTTATAAAATAAGCTATCGTGCCCCGATGGAGGCCCTGGGCGGTATCGTCAGTGGTAAATATGATTATTTCATCTGGGGTGAAGAACCTATGAAGTGGAAAATCAAAGAATTGAATCTGCAGGAGGAACTTCGTATCGATGATGCCAATATGCCTGTTCAGGAAATTCATCTTGCTGGATACGACAAAGAACTGATTAATAGTATTGACGACCAGTTTGCACGTATGGAACAGAACGGTGAACTCCCTTTGTTATACGACAAATGGTTCCGCCCGGAACACCCACATGATAATACTTCACCCGTGGCTCTCTATATCACCATTGCAGCTGTTATCCTATTGTTGGTGCTGGTATTGATTCACAAGTTGGTTACAAATAATGTCAAGCGGATGCTGCAAAAGAGTTTTGATCAGACGCGACTGATGAACATGACTCTTGACATGGGTGGCTATATGGTTTCAGAGTACGATCCCAAGAGCAATTCCTTCAAGAATCTGAGAGGTGAGTTGATGGATGAGTCATCCACTCTCAGGCGGGCTATCGATAGTATCCATGAGGACGATCAGCCCATCATCAAAGAAAGGATAAAGGAAATTAATTCTGGGGTTACTGATAGTTCTGACATACAGTTGCGTAGGCTTGTAACGCAGGATGGAGTATCCAAATGGCAGTATTTGACTGGAAATTGTATTAAGGAGCAGGACAAGGATGACCACATCGCCTACTTGTTGGTAAGTAAAGATATTACCAATGAAATAGAGGAAAAAGAAAAGAACGATGAGCTTTTTATTAAGTACAGCAAGTCGTTTGACGTACTGTTGACAGCCATGTCGTTTTACGATCAGGACGGAAAATTGCTCAGCATCAACCAGCGCATGAAGCAGGTTATTGGCATCAATCCTGAAAATCAGAAATTTTTCTACGAAACCAGTTTGTTCGATGCTCCGCTTTTCAAGAATGTGCTCTATTATGGTATGCGTGATGTGGTGCATGCTTGCCAGCACATGTATTATCCAGACATCAATTTGGACAAATATCTGGAATATCGTATCCGACCCATATTGGCAGAAACGGGCGAGATACGCTATTACACTGTGACGGTAAGAGACATTTCTGACGAGCGCAATATCTACCATGAACAGCAATCCATTGCACGTCAGTTGAATGTAACAAACGCGGAGACTCAGAAGTTTGAAGAACAGCTTCATTACATGTTGTCAAACAGCAATATGTTTATCTGGAATTGCAACTATCAGAATTCCACCATCCAGATATCACGCTCACTGCGCAAGGTAGAGTTCACCATGACCTTTGATGAATATCTGGCAGGTATTTCGTCCGAAGACCGTGTCGATGCAACTTCTTTCTTAAAAGACGCATACAAGAGAGTACAGGACATTAATATGATACGTCACTTCCACAGGTCGCCGCTGACTAAACGCGAATCGTGGTATGCTATCAGTGGATTGCCTGTCTTCGACAAGAAAGGCTTGATGACGAGTCATGTAGGTGTTATACGTGACGTCTCACAACTGATGCGTTCTCAGGAAGAACTTCGACTGGAAACGATACGTGCAGAGGAATCGGGTAAGCAAAAAGCCTCCTTCCTGGCCAACATGACGCATGAAATCAGAACACCGTTGAATGCTATTGTCGGTTTCTCTGACTTGCTGCACATGACTGATAATCCAAATGATCGAAAGGAATACATCAACATTATCCGCCAGAACTGTAATCTGCTGCTCAGGCTGATTGACGACATCCTTGAAACATCTACAATGAACGAGCGCCCGCAAAGTATTAAGCCGGAAGATATGGACTTCGCTAAATTCTTCGATGAAGTATGCCAGATTGTTGCCCAGCGTGTTCAGGCACCTGATATCGAGTTTATTATCGATAATCCCTTCTCCACGCTGAAAGCATGCTCCGACAAGGAGCGTATCCAGCAGGTTCTCACCAATTTTGTGACCAATTCAGTGAAGTACACCCATCAAGGACACATCAAGGTCGGTTACAGAAGCGAGACACGCGAAGTGAATGGTACGGAGACCGACGGCATATACATCTATTGCGAGGACACAGGTGCCGGTATTCCAAAAGACAAGCAGGGCTGCGTCTTCGACAGGTTTGTCAAACTCAACGATTATGTGCAGGGCACAGGCTTGGGGCTTAGCATCTGTAAATCCATTGCAGAGCGTTGCGGTGGTCAGATAGGATTGATAAGCGAAGGCGAAGGAAAAGGCTCCACTTTCTGGTTTTGGATTCCCCGCTACTTGACTTCAAGCAATTTATCATGAAAAAAATATAAAAAGTAGCTGTCAACTACCTGTAAGTCGCTACTTTTTTATTATCTTTGCAGCCTGTTACAAGATTATATATTTATAACGTTATAAAGAAATGGCAGAAACAAAGAAGATTAATACCGCATTGGTGTCGGTATTCCACAAAGACGGCCTTGATGAGTTGCTGAAGAAGCTGAATCAGGAAGGCGTAAAGTTCCTGAGTACGGGAGGTACCCAGAGTTTTATCGAGTCACTTGGCTATGAGTGTCAGAAGGTTGAGGATGTGACGACATATCCCTCCATCTTAGGCGGCCGTGTGAAGACGCTCCATCCGAAAGTGTTCGGAGGAATCCTTGGACGACGCGACAATGAAGGCGATCGCGAGCAGATGGCGCAATACGAAATTCCTGAAATCGACTTGGTCATAGTTGATCTCTATCCCTTTGAACAGACAGTGGCAAGCGGCGCTGGCGAGGATGATATTATTGAGAAAATTGATATTGGCGGCATCTCTCTTATTCGTGCTGGTGCCAAGAATTTCAAGGATGTGGTTATTGTTCCGTCCAAGGCCGAATATTCGGTATTGCTTGACATCCTAAATGCTCAGGGAGCAGAGACTACTCTTGAACAGCGTAAGGCTTTCGCCGAGAAGGCGTTTGGTGTCAGTTCGCACTACGACACAGCCATTCACAACTGGTTCGCAAAATAAAAGTTTAGGATCAATTAAAGAAGTTAAGAACAAATGGGATTTCTTAGTTTTGTCCAGGAGATAGCCATGGACCTTGGCACTGCCAATACGATTATTATCAGCGATGACAAAATCGTTGTCGATGAACCTTCCGTTGTTGCTCTCGACCGCCGTACTGACAAGATGATTGCCGTGGGCGAGAAGGCCAAGATGATGTACGAGAAGACGCACGACAATATTCGTACCGTCCGCCCGTTGCGCGACGGTGTGATAGCCGACTTCTCTGCCTGTGAGCAGATGATGCGTGGCCTTATCAAAATGGTGCACACCGGCTCGCGTCTCTTTCCTTCCACGTTGCGTATGGTCATTGGCGTCCCTTCGGGCTCTACTGAAGTGGAGTTGCGTGCTGTGCGTGATTCTGCCGAGCATGCCGACGGCCGTGACGTCTATCTTATTTTTGAGCCTATGGCTGCTGCCATTGGTATTGGCATTGACGTAGAGGCTCCTGAAGGAAACATGATTGTCGACATAGGTGGCGGTACCACAGAAATTGCTGTCATCTCGCTGGGCGGCATTGTTGCTAACACGAGTATCAAGGTGGCTGGCGATGATCTGAATACAGATATTCAGGAGTATATGTCGCGCCAGCACAATGTGAAGGTGTCTGAGCGCATGGCCGAGCGCATCAAGATTAATGTGGGCTCTGCCTTGACCGATCTGGGCGACAGCGCTCCAGAAGACTACATCGTTCATGGTCCTAACCGCATCACAGCCCTTCCCATGGAGGTTCCTGTATGCTATCAGGAAATAGCCCACTGCATCGACAAGACCGTAGCCCGTATTGAGGCAGCCGTGTTGGCCGCTCTGGAGAATACGCCTCCTGAGCTGTATGCAGATATTGTTAAGAATGGCATCTACCTCACTGGTGGCGGTGCTCTGCTGCGTGGTCTCGATAAACGTCTGACTGATAAGATCAGCATTCCCTTCATTGTGGCCGAGGATCCCTTGCACTGTGTGGCCCGGGGTGCCGGTATTGCGCTGAAGAACGTTGATCGCTTCTCGTTCCTGATGCGCTGATAAATGAAAAACCTGCTGGCGTTTGTCATCAAGAACTACCACTGGCTGATGCTCCTGCTGTTGGAGACGGTCAGTGGTGTATTGCTGTTCAAGTACAATAGCTATCAGAGTAGTGTGTGGTTCTCCTCTGCCAATGTCGTTGTTGGGAAAGTCTACGAGTGGGACGCCGTTGTTCGCTCCTTTTTCTCACTAGGCCGTGTCAACGAGGAGCTTACTCTGCGCAATTTCTATCTTGAACGGCAGGTGACGCAGCTGCGCCGTCTCTACGGAGACCTTACGCAGGACACGTCTATCGTGCAACGTCAGCAGTTGGAGTTTCTCAATCAGTATCAGTTAATTCCGGCTAAGGTCGTGTCCAATACGGTGAACAAAACGGACAATCTCATCACGATTGACCGTGGACGCGCCGACGGCGTGGAAAAGGATATGGGAGTGGCTTGTGGAAATGGAGCTGTCGGTGTGGTCTATCTCGTTTCCGACCATTATTCCGTGGTGATTCCCGTATTGAATGCCACCTCGTCGCACATAAGCTGTGCTATCCGTGGTCGTGGCTACTTTGGCTATCTGCAGTGGTACGGAGGCGATCCTACGGTGGCCTATGTAGAGGATATTCCCCGCCATGCCCGTTTCAAACGTGGCGATTGGATAGAGACCAGCGGCTATTCTGCCATTTTCCCGCGTGGCATTCTGGTAGGTAAGATAGAGAAGATATACAACTCTGCCGACGGTTTGTCCTATCGTTTAAAGATACGACTGTCAACCGACTTCGCCTGTTTGCGTGATGTGGTTGTCATCAGCGACAAGGGCATTGGTGAGCGACTCCGTCTGCAGGAGGAAGCGAAGGATTCTATTACGATGTCTCCAAATAAATAAAGAATTGGCTATGGCAATAGATACACTTCATAGGGCTGTTGTCTTTGTGGTACTTGTACTGGCACAGGTGTTGATTTTCAACCACACCCATCTGCTTGGTTGTGCTACGGTATTGCTTTATGTCTATTTTGTCATCACCATCCCTCGCAATTATCCGAAGTGGGCAATGCTGTTGTGGAGTTTTGTGCTGGGACTGGTGGTCGACATGTTCTCCAATACGCCAGGCATGGCAACTGCTTCGTTGACATTCGTTGGCTTTGTCCAGCCTTACCTGCTGGAATCGCTTATTACACGCGAGGCTCCTGAAAACATGAAGTCGTCAATATCCGCTTTAGGGTTTACCAAGTTCTTAACCCTAACGTCGATATTAGTATTTATCCATTGTCTGCTCTTCTTCACGATAGAGGCCTTTAGTTTCTTCAACTGGCAACAGTGGCTACTGAATATAGGCGGCAGTACCGTCTTTACGGTTCTTGTGTTGATGGCATTGGAGAGTGTGCGCAAATAAATGAAAGAATACGGATTAGAGAATCGGCGCTATGTCATTGGCGGGGTAGCTACATTGATAGTGGTTATCTATATTATCCGTTTGTTCTCACTCCAGATAACCAGCGACAACTACAAGAAAAGTGCCGATTCCAATGCTTTTCTCAAGAAAATCGACTTTCCTTCACGCGGCATTATCACCGATCGCAACGGCCAGCTCTTGGTGTTCAACCAGCCGGCCTATGATATCATGGTGGTCATGAATGAAGCCAAGGATCGTCTCGACACGTTGGAGTTCTGTGATGCACTGGGCATTACGCGTGAGGAATTCGACAATCGCATGGAGACCATCAAGGATCGTTCGCGTAATCCCGGCTATTCACGTTTCACGGAGCAGTTGTTCATGAACCAGCTCTCTGATCGTGATTTTTCCGTTTTTCAGGAGAAGATGTACCGTTTTCCTGGTTTCTATGTCCAGCGCCGCAGTATCCGTCAGTACAAGTATCCCTTTGCCGCTCATGTCTTAGGTGATGTGGCCGAGGTGTCGCCGTCCGACATTGAAAATGACGACTACTATCAGCCTGGCGACTATATCGGCAAGCTCGGCGTTGAGCGCAGCTATGAGAAACAGTTGCGCGGCGAGAAAGGTGTCAAGATTCTCTTGCGCGATGCCCATGGTCGTATTCAGGGCAGCTATCAGAACGGTGCCCTTGACCGTCGGCCCAAGCCTGGCAAGAATCTGACGCTGGCCATCGACTACCAATTGCAGGAAC
The DNA here is from genome assembly GCA_017545045.1 of Prevotella sp. Classification (GTDB taxonomy): domain Bacteria; phylum Bacteroidota; class Bacteroidia; order Bacteroidales; family Bacteroidaceae; genus Prevotella. Next base: position 37,769 of record JAFYDA010000131.1, read on the forward strand.
TTGGCGAAAGGTTGCTGCAAAACAAAATCGGCTCTATCGTGGCCATCGAGCCGTCAACGGGCGAAGTGTTATGTATGGTATCATCGCCAACTTATGATCCGCGGCTGATGGTGGGACGCCTGCGTTCAAAGAATCATTTGGAGTTGAGTAGAAACGTATGGAAGCCTCTTCTGAATCGCTCTATCATGGGACTCTATCCCCCCGGCTCCACCTTTAAGACTTCGCAAGGACTTACCTTCATGAGCGAGGGGGTTATCACACCCACGACACAGTATCCTTGCGGCCATGGTTTCAACTTCAAAGGTTTGCACGTAGGATGTCACGGACATGGTTCGCCGTTGGCACTCGTTCCCGCCTTGAGCACCTCATGCAATGGCTATTTCTGCTGGGGGCTCTATCACATGATCAATACAAACATCTCGAAATACGGCTCTGTCCAGAACGCCATGAACACCTGGCGCGACTATATGGTCAGCATGGGGTTTGGCTATCCGCTTGGCATTGACTTGCCCGGTGAGAAGCGTGGCCTCATTCCCAATGCACAGTACTATGACAAGGCTTACAAAGGTCAGTGGAACGGGCTGACCATCATCTCTATCTCCATCGGGCAGGGTGAAGTGCTGCTCACACCCCTGCAGATAGCCAATCTTGGCGCTACCATCGCCAACCGTGGCTACTATTATGTGCCTCACGTTGTACGCAAGGTGCAGGGCGAGCCTCTTGATACCGTCTTTACCCGTAAACACTACACCAAGGCTAGTCGTGAAGCTTACGACTATGTGGTGCAGGGCATGCGCTCTTCAGCACTTGGCGGCACCTGTCACGCATTGGCCCATTACGATTTCGAGGCCTGCGGCAAGACGGGAACAGCCCAGAACCGCGGTCACGACCATTCCGTCTTCATGGGGTTTGCGCCGATGACCAATCCAAAGATTGCTGTTGCTGTCTACGTCGAAAATGGAGGATGGGGAGCTACCTACGGTGTGCCTATCGGTGGGCTTATTATGGAACAGTATATTCACGGCAAACTGTCGGATGCGTCGGCGAAGAAGGCCGATGACATTCAGCATAAGGTTATCAATTATGGTGCAACCGAAAGATAATAATACGAGCGTCATACGCTCCATTGACTATTGGACGATTCTCATCTACATCGCCCTGCTCACCTTTGGATGGCTCAGCGTTTGCGGTGCCAGCTATTCCTATGGCGAAACCGACATCTTTGCGCTTTCCACCCGCTCTGGCATGCAGATTATCTGGATTGCTACCAGCATCTTGCTTGGCTCTGTCCTGCTGATGCTCGACGACCGATATTACGATATCTTCGCGTACATTATTTATGGATTGATGCTCATACTGCTTTTTGCCACTATCTTTAATCCTCATACCATCAAGGGCTCCCGCTCGTGGCTCATCTTGGGGCCGCTGAGGTTGCAGCCGGCAGAATTCGCAAAGTTTGCCACTGCCTTGGCGTTGGCCAAGCTGATGACCATCTATAATTACGACATCCATAACTGGCGACATTTTGGCGCCGCACTGGTCATCATCCTGCTTCCCATGACCTTTATCGTGCTACAGCGCGAGACGGGTTCGGCACTTGTCTATTTTGCTTTCTTCCTGATGTTCTATCGCGAGGGCATGCCGGGCAGCATCCTGTTTACCGCCGTGGCTATGGTCATCTATTTTGTCGTGGGCATACGGTTTGCCGACGTGATGATGGCTGAAACGCCCACGTCTGTAGGCAAGTTCACCGTCCTTCTGCTTATTCAGCTGTTCTCGTCTGCTATGGTCTGGGTCTATTGCCGCGACCGTTCTGATACTTATCGGCTTTTCGCTCTGACGATTGGCGTCACGCTTGTTGCACTTCTTTTCTCGTTATATGTCGTCCCCTTCGATGTTGTCTGGGTGCAGTTGGTGCTGACAGCTCTGCTCATAGGCTATCTGCTGTGGCAAGGGCTGGGTACGCGCATACGGAACTACTTTTGGATTGCCCTCTTTGCATTAGGTTCCTTGATATTCTTCAATGTGGCCGACTATGGTCTTAACCACGTCCTGGAGCCTCACCAGCGCACCCGTATCAACGTGTTGCTGGGACTGGAGGAAGACTTGAAGGGAGCTGGCTACAACGTTCACCAGAGTGAGATAGCCATCGGCTCTGGCGGGCTGGAGGGCAAGGGATTCCTCAACGGTACGCAGACCAAGCTGAAATATGTGCCAGAACAGGACACCGACTTCATCTTCTGTACTGTCGGCGAGGAGGAAGGCTTCCTTGGCTCTGCCGGTGTGCTGTTGCTCTTTCTTGCCTTGATACTCCGGCTTATTTATTTGTCAGAGCGCCAGCCCTACCGTTTTGGCCGTGTCTATGGCTATTGTGTCCTTTCCGTCTTTTTGTTCCATGTCTTCATCAACGTCGGCATGGTATTGGGCCTTACGCCTGTTATCGGCATTCCGTTGCCATTCTTCAGCTACGGCGGCTCGTCGCTTTGGGGATTCACGTTCCTGCTTTTTATCTTCCTGGCCCTCGACGCCCGCCGCAACTTGGTGCGTACCTGACGGTCGGCTGCAATTTAGCACACCCCCGCCGCCGTATTCCTTAGTACGATGTCAGGCTGACACCGATGTCGGTAATCCCGGGCAGTTCTTCGCTTCTCATCAGGTGGCGGATGCAGAAGTGCATGGAGTCTCCCTCGTTCACGCTGATGTCGGGTAGCGGGAAGCTGTATTGGTAAAGGCTGATACCCTTTCCGCCATTGTTGTCCTTGGCGTTGACGAGGTCGCATCGTAGCGTGTCGCGAAGGAAATAGTGGGAAGGGAATGTCGTCTGCTCAACAACGATACAAAGGTTACGGTACGGATAGGATCCGGATGTCCGCAGCTCAATGTGGCGTTGCACGACAGCCCGCTGGCTAACAGGAGGAACGTAGAAATGCAGCGTGTATTCCCGTTCCCATCCGCTGACAGGTGTATGTTCGTAATGATGGAAAATCATCTTACGGTTGCAGCTGCTTGTCAGCAGAGCAACCGTAATAACAAGCAGCAGACCTATAAGATGATTAGTTCTTTTCATCTTTCTTCACCTGCTGGGGCTTTTTCTTCTTTTTCTTTTTCTTGGCCTTGTCGAAGCGGCTGATGTCTCCTGCCGCCAGGTCCACGTGCATTTTCTGAGGTTTCTGTTTGCCCCCTTCCTGCAGCGATTCCGGCTTCTCGCCACGACGGTTCATCTCGATAATCTGCTTGGCGCGTTCGGCCGTGATGGTCTCCACGTTGGCGGCCATGTTCTTGTCGGTGGAGTAGGTGACGAGTCCTGCCAGAATGTCGCTTTTGAAGAGGTAGTAGTCAGCATCCATCGTCTGCAGTATCACCTCGCGGCTCGGCAGCCTGCGGCCGGCCTCCACGTAATTGTCCACCTCGTAGTTCAGACAGCACTTCAGCTTTGCGCACATGCCTGCCAGCTTCTGCGGGTTCAGCGAGATGTCCTGGAAACGGGCGGCATTGGTCGACACGGATACGAAGTTCTTCATCCATGTGGCACAGCACAGTTCACGACCGCAGGGACCCGTTCCGCCAATGCGTCCGGCCTCCTGGCGCGCACCTATCTGCTTCATCTCTATGCGCACGTGGAAGGCGTTTGCCAAGTCCTTGATAAGCTGTCGGAAATCAACGCGCTCGTCGGCAATGTAGTAGAAAATGGCTTTTTGGCCGTCGCCCTGATACTCCACGTCGCCAATCTTCATGTCGAGCCCCAGACCCTTGGCTATCTCACGACTCTCAATCATCGTGTCGTGCTCGCGGGCTTTCGCTTCGCGGAACTTGTCCAAGTCCACCTGCCTCGCAATGCGATAAATGCGCTTGATGTCGTCGGCCGATTTCAGGTTGGCCTTCTTGATCTGCAGATTTACCAGGCGTCCCGTCAGCGTGACCACGCCGATGTCGTGTCCAGGATTGGCTTCCACGGCTACGATGTCGCCCTTCTTCAGCGGCAGGTTGTTCACGTTATGGTAATACCCCTTGCGGGTGTGCTTGAATTGCACCTCCACAAGATCTGTTGTCTGCTGGTTTCCTGGAACGTCGGCCAGCCAGTCGTATGTGTTCAGCTGACGATCCTGCCGACCTACTGCCAAATGGCAGAGTCCGCGGTCGCAACTCGTACGTATATCGTGCTTTTTTTCCATATTCGCTGCAAAATTACGAATAATTTCCGACAATCAAGACAAAAACGACGAAATCTTTTCAGCGTTTTTATTGCAAACAATACTTAATTGCCATCCCTTTTTGTTAATATTTGTCATTGCTGACCGTTTAAGCGAAACTTCCTTTGTATATTTGAACCCTAAAACAGATTCTATGTATAAGCTGTATATTCTGACGCTCGGCCTTCTGGCCACACTTCCTCTCTTTGGCCAGCGTAGCCAGGTGCTCTTAGAGACCACGGAGGGCAATATCCTGTTGGAGCTTTATGATGATACGCCCAAGCATCGCGATAATTTCCTGCGGTTGGTGGATGAACAGTTCTACGACTCGCTGCTGTTCCATCGTGTCATCAAGAGCTTTATGATACAGTGTGGCGACCCCACCAGCCGCCATGCCGAACCAGGTATCCAGTTGGGCGAGGCCGACTCGGGCTATACACTTGAACCAGAGCTCTTTGCCGGCGACGGACGCCTGCTCCACCATCATAGCCGTGGCGCGTTGGCGATGGCACGCGAGGGCGACGATGTGAACCCCGAACGCCGCTCCAGTGGTTCACAGTTCTATATCGTATGGGGAAAAACCTTCTCCACCAAGGATATGGAATCCATCGGTGAGCGTCTCGACACCATGACCCAGCATCGTGTGACGATGACTCCCGACATGATGAACCTCTATCGTAAGACGGGCGGCTCTCCCCATCTTGACGGACAGTACACCGTGTTCGGAAAAGTCGTCGAGGGGCTTGACGTCGTCAAGCGCATCCAGCAGGTTTTCACCGACGACTACGACCGTCCCGTTGATGACGTCCGCATCATCCGTGCCCGCTTGGTGCGGTAGCCCTGTCATATTGATCAAAATCACAGGGAGCCTCCGCAGATTTCTGTAGCGCCTCCGTAGATTTCTGGGGAGCCTCCGCATTTTTGTCCCAGGCCGTGGGACAAAAATCCCAGGGCCTGGGAATTTTCCGTGGAGCCTCCACAGAATTAGAGACGGAATCCGCGTCGTGCCCTGTCTCAGTAGGTTTCTTGAAATAACGGACGGTTTTTATGCGTAAACAGTGTTAATATCCTCAAATAAATGCGGGCTATTTGCAATATATAATAATACAAGGTAAAATTTTCCGAAGGATTGCTGCGAATGTGCAAAACCGAGACGGACGACGTGAGGAAGATTCTGTTCCTACTGGCAGGGTCGGTAACAAGCGTGACGACCACTGGCCTTGACGAAATAGACCTGATAATCGGCGAGTACGGGAAGACAGGCGACACCTGGACTGACGCCCAGTAAAAGCCCGTGCGGACTGTCCGCAACAACAGAACGGCGGCGCATCCACATTAGTTGGGTGCGCCGCTTCGTGTAACTTTGCGACAGAGGTTGCGAAGTTTTTCGCTTTGCTCAAGGAAACTCCTCCGTCTCGGAAGAAAAAAACAAACGCTTTTGTTTTGTTCTTCGCTCGACTTTTCGTAACTTTGGAAGAATTCTCAGCTTTTCTTTGTATAATGGCAGTCTGGGAGATTGAGGAAAAACTGGGTTACGAATTGGCAACCGTACTCAATTCCACATTCTGCGATAAACTGCATCAAAGAACACCCGACGGTGAGCCACCAGCCATTTTATGGCTCATCATCAGGTGCAAAGTTACGAATAAGTGAGCAAAATACCAAATTTATTTGAGTATTTTCGAACGTGAGTAACTTCGAGACATCGTCTCAAAGGTAATCATTCTTTTTGAAAGAACCAAATCTATTCATTCCTTTTTTCCTCTGAGCTTGCTCAACCCTTTTGAACGCTTATGGAATGACTGTGGCATCTTTTGTGGCACCTGCCAGAAAAGTGCGTATTAGGCTACGTCCTTCCGTCATTGGGATGTGCTGTCTTTTCTTCTTGTTCGTTATATATAACTATTGTCTTATAGATCAAAAGGCTTTTATGGCACTCCTCAATAAAGGCTATCTTCTAGTTCGGCAGAATATTAGACTTGCCCGCCTCGTCTGCTAACCTGTAGAAATCATAGCATAATTGGCTCTTCGTATCAATACTTGAAAAATCAACAGTATATCTCCCTTTGAACGTAACAGATTTGATGTTGTTAGTAGAGAACTGACCAACAAGATATTGAATACTCGAAATATCACCACGGAGAGAACGCTTGTCACTTCTCATAGAGACCAGACTCGTGGATAGTCTAAAACCTATGCCAAGCCAACTTTTATATATAGCCATTTTGCTTGAGGTTATTGTCTCTCCATTGGCCAATTCTAACTTCAAAGACATATTCTCTAAACCTTCTTCAGAAAGATTCTTCAAAATGCCATCAAAATCTGTTTCAGAAATAGCATGAAAATCAATATTCAGTGTTGGAGCAGCATTGTAATCTGTAGCAATACTGGTTTGCAATGAAACGAACTTTCCATCAATTATTTCCACTCCACACCATACTCGATGGACTTTCTTTTCGTCATTGAAATTATAATATGCCTTGCTGTTCCATTTTGCATAAGCCTTTTCTTTAGCCTTCTTAGTTCGCTCTTTAGCCCAGTCATAAAAAACTGTTGAAGAATTACTTCCTGTATCAGCATCACCTATGGAATATGAGTAAGAACCATATTTGTCACAGATAAGATAATCACCATGCTTATTGAACTTCACAAATTTTGCCGTATGCGAGAAACTACGAATGGCAGATTCAACCTCATTTGGAATACGGCCACAATATCTTGTTCCATTAGAATAGCAAAACACAGCACCGTCGCCACAAATGTTCACAGAATACAACTCTCCATAGTCATCGACATTTTCATCGTAAAAAGACTGATAGATGGAATTGTTACTCTTGAATCCATCAGATGTTGTAATGGCATAAGTCCCACTCTCGTTAAATGATATTGACTTGAACTTG
>JAFYDA010000132.1 GCA_017545045.1 Prevotella sp.
AAAGCGATTTTGGGGAAAGGGGAATTGTGCGCCCAAGTGCGACGTCTTGTAAAACATTATTACTTGCTGTGGTCATGAGGGCAATCCATTGGGTTCATGTCCCAATATTACGCATTAAAAAAACTTCTGCGGATTTTGGGTATTTGTTGTTCTTTAGTGGTTAATAATAAACCCGCAGAAATCTGGTCGCGCTTTGACGACTGGATGTCACTCCGACATGTTCTTGATGTACGGCAGGTCGGGAAGGTTCTTGAAACCGTAGAAGCGCTCGGCGTTTCCACCGAGGAATGCGGCTTTTTCGGCCTCTGTCAGCTCGGGGCTCTTTGAGACGAAGTCGTACGACATGCGGTAGGTGATGGCGGTGATGGTGCGCGGATAGTCGGAGCCCCACATCAGGCGGTCCATGCCTACCAAGTCGGCGGCCTCGCGGATGCGACGGACGGCGGTGGGGTAGGGGTAGAACTCGGGATGGTAGAGCCATGTGATGCCGCCGGACTCCACCATGACGTGCGCTCCCTGTCGGGCCAGCAGCACCTGGCTGCGGAACGACGGGGTGGTGGGCATGCCGAAATGGCCGATGGCCACGCGCAGTTGAGGACACTCCTGTATGACTTCGGCCATCTGGGCCACCTGGGCCTCGTCGTCGGCCAGGCACATGGAGAGCACCAAATCTTTCTGCTCCATGATCTTGAACATGGGCATGAGGGCCTGCAACGGCTCGTGTATGCGGTGGCCGGGGATGGCAATGCCGCGTAGTCCGGCGTCGATGACGCGCAGGGCTTCGTCGGCGTTCCATGCCATGCCCATGCAGAAGAAACGGTCGGGGTAGCGTCGCTGTACGTCGGAAAGATAGTCGTTCTGGCAGCCGTCAATTACTTCCTGCACGACGACGGCGGCGGCGACCTGGGCGTAGTCCATGTTAGAGAGGAATACTTCGGCGGTGTTGCGGCCGTCGATGATAAAGGGTGGCAGCATCTGCACTTCCTCGTCCATGAAAATGCTGCGCCCGTTTTTCAGCGACAGGATGCGCCGTCCGTCAACTGTGGTGTCCTGACGGAGCCACAGGTGGCTGTGGGCGTCGATGATGTGTCTGTCCATGATTCTATGATGTTTTTACTTGTGCCTTCATGGAGCGGTATCCGTAGCCGACGATGATGAGGAAGCAGAGGAACGGCAGGATGAAGGAGGCGTTGACGGCGGGATGGCCGTAGACGGTCTGTAGGTCGATGATGGCGCCCTGCAACGGCGGCATGAGTGCTCCGCCCACGATGGCCATGACGAGGAAGGCGGCGCCGAGGGTGGAATCCTGGCTGTCGACGTCCTCAAGGGCTATGCCGTAGATGGTGGGGAACATGAGCGACATGAAGAAACTGATGCCGACGAGGCAGTAGAGGCCTGCCATGCCCACGATGGCGATGGCGCCCAGCGAGCAGAGGGCAGCTCCGCAGCCGAAAATGGCGAGCAGGCGGCGCCCATTGACATACTTCATCAGGAAGGTGGAGATGAAGCGGCTGGTGAGGAAGAGCGACATGGCGACAATGTTATAGGTCTGGGCCGTGGCTTTGTTGATGCCTAAGTAGTCGGCATACTGGATAATGAACGTCCAGGTCATGATCTGTGCGGCCACATAGAACATCTGTGCCAGTACGCCCTCGCGGTAGATGGTGTTGTGCCAGAGGTTGCGCAGCGTCTGCCGCGTGGTGTGCATTTGTCCATGGGCTTTCTGCTCTTCGCTCTGCGTCTTAGGCATCTTGGTGAGTGCGATGATGACAAACATCAGCACGACCACCAGTCCGATGGCGACGTAGGGGTCGCGGATGACGGCGAGGTCGTGGACGCGGATGTCGGCTTTCTCGGCTTCACTCAGGGTGCCGAAGATGATTTGTCCGGCAGCGTCGCGGCGGTCGCTGATGAGCTGTGGCAGCACGATGAGCGAGGCAACGCTCATGCCGCAGAGCGAGCCCATGGGGTTGAAGGCCTGGGCCAGGTTCAGACGCCGCGTACTGGTCTCCTTGGCTCCCAGTGAGAGGATGAAGGGGTTGGCCGTGGTCTCGAGGAAAGCCAGCCCGAAGGTGAGGATGTAGAGCGACAGGCAGAAGAAAGTAAAACTCTCCTGTGCGGCTGCGGGGATGAACAGGAAGGCACCAGTGGCATAGAGCGCCAGGCCGAGCAGGATGCCCCATTTGTAGCTGTACTTACGGATGAACAAGGCGGCGGGAATGGCCATTGTGGCATAGCCGCCGTAGAAGGCAAACTGCACCATCGAGGCCTTGGCGGCCGTCAGCTCCATCACGGTCTGGAAGGCTGCCACCATCGGGTTGGTGATGTCGTTGGCGAAGCCCCACAGGGCGAACAGCGTCGTGACGAGAATGAACGTCACGAGGTATTTCTTTTCTATGAGTTTGCCCATGTCACACGCTGTTGATTACCGATGATTTCCTTGACTTCTTTTACCAGGTTCCAGTCGGGTTCCTCGCTGGCCCACTCGATGTTCCGGCGCACATTCTCGGGATTGGCCGACGAGAAGAGGGTTGACGCGATGCGTGGGAAGCTGACGGCGTACTGCACGGCCAGCTTCTCTATGGGGTAGCCCTTGGCCTTGCAGTGCTCGGCGGCTCGCTGGCAGGCCTTGACCAGCGGCTGTGGAGCCGGATGCCAGTTGGGAACGCCACGTTCAGAGAGCAGGCCCATCGACAGCGGTGAGGCGTTGATGATGCCCACGCCGTGCTGTTCGAAGAATCCTGTGTAGTCGGCCAGTGCGTCATCGTTCAGGGTGTAGTGGCAGAAGTTGAGGATGCTTTCCACGCCCTCGCTTCTTTCAACGACCCATTTCAGGTTCTTCAGCTGTAGGTCGGTGATGCCTACGTGGCCGACGACGCCTTTGTCGCGCAGCTCGAAGAGGGCGGGCAGTGTCTCGTCGACCACTTTCTGCAGTCCGCCGGGCAATCCATCCTGAAACTCAATGTCGTGGACGTTGATGAGGTCGATGAAGTCCACGCCCAGACGTTCCATGCTCTCATAGACGCTGTCGGTGACGCGGCGGGCTGAGTAGTCCCATGTGTTCTTGCCGTCCTTGCCGTAGCGTCCCACCTTTGTGCTGAGGTAGTATTTGTCGCGTGGAATGTTCTTCAGGGCTTTGCCTAAAACGGTCTCTGCCTTGTAGTGACCGTAGTAGGGGCTCACGTCGATGAAGTTGATGCCTCCCTCGATGGCTGCTTCTACAGCCTCGAAGCTCTCTTTCTCGTTGGTTTCACGAAAGACGCTGCCTAACGATGAAGCGCCGAAGCTCAGGTTCGAGATCTTCATGCCCGTCTTTCCCAGTTCTGTGTACCGCATAATATAATTTGGATGTTAATGTTGATTAGGTCGTTCCTTATAGTCCTCTTGCTTTCAGCAGGCTCGATGCGTCGGGCTGCTGCATGCCGGTGAAGTCGGTGAACATCTGCATGAGATCGCCGGTGTTGCCGCGGCTCAAAATCTTGTCGCAGAAGTCCTGACCGGTCTCAGGCTTTAGGGCACCACGCTGTGCAAAGACGTCGGCAATGTTGACGGCCAGCACCTCCGTCCACAGATAGCTGTAGTAGCCGGCAGCGTAGCCGCCGCCGAAGACGTGGTTGAAGTAGCTGGTGTGGTAGCGGGGCGGTATCTGCTCGTTGAGCAGGCCTACCTGGCGCAGGGCTTCAGTCTCGAAAACGACAGCCTGCTCGGAGGTGGGCACTTCCCTTGATGTGAGCATGTGCCAAGCGAGGTCGACGCAGGTGGCGGCGAGGTTCTCGCCGAGGGCGTAAGCTGTCTGGAAGTTGATGCTCTTCAGCATGCGTTCCTTCAGGTCGGCTGGCATGGGCTCGCCGGTCTCGCAGTGGCGGGCGTAGTGGTCGAAGACCTCGGGAATCGATGCGAACGACTCGTTGAACTGCGACGGCATCTCCACGAAGTCGCGGGCGACACTGGTGCCGCTCAGCGTGTTGTACTGGCAGTCGGAGAGAATGCCATGCAGGGCGTGACCGAACTCATGGAACATAGTGGTCACTTCGTCCCACGTCAGCAGTGAGGGCTTGCCTTCAGGAGCCTTGGCGTTGTTGCATACATTAAATATAATAGGTAGCTGGTTCCACTGGCGGCTCTGCTTCTGGAAACCGTCCATCCAGGCACCGCCACGCTTCGTCGGGCGGCGGAAGTAGTCGGTGTAGAACAGCGCCTTGGTCTTGCCGTCCTTGTCGATGACCTCGAAGGCTTTCATGTCGGGGTGGTAGAGGGGAATGTCGCTGCGCTCCTTGAAGGTGAGACCGTAGGCGCGGTTGGCGGCGTAGAAAACACCGTTGATGAGCACGCTGTCGACGTTGAAGTAGGGCTTCACCTCGTCGTCGCTGACGTTGAGCAGCTCCTTCTTCATCTTGGCGGAGTAGTAGAAACGGTCGTAGGGCTGGAGCTGGAAGTCGGGACCGGCGCTCTTGCGGGCAAAATCCTCGATGGCCTTCGTCTCGGCATCGGCCTTGGACACATACTGGCTGATGAGGTTCTTCAGGAAAGCGTAGACATTCTCAGGGGTCTTGGCCATTGTTTTCTCCAAAGAGTAGGCAGCATAGTTGGGATAGCCCATCAGTTCGGCCTGTTCGGCACGCAGCTTGGCTATCTCACAGACCAGGGGGAAGGTGTTGTATTTGCCCGTACCGTCGGCACGGTGGATGCTGGCCTCATAAACCTTCTTGCGCAACTCGCGGTTGTCGAGACTGGCGAGCAGCGGCTGCTGCGTGGTGTTGGTGATAACGATGGCGTAGGGAGCCTTCTTTCCCCGTCCTTCTGCATCTTTCATGCATTGGGCAATGTCGGCCTCGCTGAGTCCGGACAGGTCTTCTGCCAATTCAACCCACACGACAGCATCATTGGTGGCGTCGGGCAGCAGGTCACCCCACTCGGTCTGCAGGTCAGAGATGCGCTTGTTGATTTGCTTCATGCGCGCCATCTTGTCGTCGGGTAGCAGGGCACCCTTGCGCACAAACTCCTTATAGATTTCCTCTGTCAGTTTCTGGTCCTCGCCTTGCAGCGCATCGTGCTGCTTGTCGTACACTTGGCGGATGCGCTCAAAGAGCGGCTTGTTGAACATAATCTCGTTATCCAGGTCGGTGAGCATCGGCGTTACCTTCTTCTCTATCTCGCTAATCTCAGGTGTCTTGTCTGCCTCGACGATGGCGAAGAAGACACGACTCACACGGTCGAGCAGACGACCGCTGTCCTCATAAGGCAGAATGGTGTTTTCGAAGGTAGCGGAGTCCTGGCAGTCCACAATCTTCTGGATGTTCTCACGCTTCTGCTGGATGGCAGCCTCGAAAGCAGGCATGTAGTCTGTCGTCTCAATCTTGCTGAAGTCGGGAGCACCGTAAGGCAACTGGCTCTCTGCGAGTAGCGGGTTCTCACGCTGTGCCTGCTGACAGGCGCTGAATGGCATCATCATGGCCGATGCAATTCCGATAGTCATAATGTTTTTTTTCATGTTCTTGTTAGTTTGTGCCGCAAAGATACGAAAAGTCGAGAGCATGACAAAATAAATTCATTTTTTTTTAAGAAAAAAAGACTGATGCGGAAAAGTGTTTTCATGGTTTTTATAAAAAAAGACAGGTGCAACACCCGTCAGCGGGGTGCCGCACCTGTCGGTCAATCAGATGTATCCTCCTTTTATGAGATAGTAATGCTCTTCGAGACCTTTGCCTCTTTCTCCTGCTTTGGCAGGGTAACGGTCAAAATGCCGTTCTCGACACGAGCCGAAATCTTGTCCTTCACGACGTCCTCAGGCAGTGAGTAGTTCTGCTGGTAGTTGGTGTACGAGAACTCGCGGCGCAGGTAGTGCTGCTTCTTGTCCTCCTCCTTGTGCTCCATCTTGTTCTCAATGGCGATGCACAGGTTGCCATCCTCGTTCAGACTTACGCGGCAGTACTCCTTCTTGATGCCAGGAGCGGCCACCTCCATCGTATAAGATTTCTCGTCCTCCTTGACGTTTACGGCCGGAGCGGTCGTCTTACAGGTACTCGGCGTGAAGTCGCTGTTCAGAAACTCATCAAACACGGTAGGAAACCAACTGTTCTTAAACATTACTGGTAGCATAATCATTACCTCCTAATTCTATTGTTTTAAAGGGTTTAACTTTTAACTTCACCGATGGTAATGCAAGCTTCGTGCCAGTACAAAAAATATGCCAGAATGACGCATTATAATGTCATTCTGGCATAATTTCTATTTATGTCGGTTGGCTCGCTGCTCGCGGTATTTGGCCTTCTGCCTGGCCGATCCGCTGCCGTGAGCCCCCGTGATATACTTCTTTTTCTTGGCTTTTGTCTTCACCTTACCCTCTTTCGGGTCGTGGCGTTCGCCACCGCGGCCGAACGAGATGCCATTCTCCAGAATACTCTGGAAATCGTCTTCGCCTATCATATCATATTCTATTAATGATGGAATAAACGGACGCCGGTGAATGCCATGGCAATGCCATATTTGTTACAGGTCATGATGACATGGTCATCGCGTACTGAGCCGCCGGCCTGGGCAATGTACTCCACGCCGCTTTTGTGGGCACGCTCTATATTGTCGCCAAAGGGGAAGAAAGCATCGCTGCCCAAGGCCACTTTCGTGTTCTGGGCTATCCACGCCTTCTTTTCTTCCATGGTCAGCACCTCGGGCTGGCGGGTGAAGAACTGCTGCCAGGCACCGTCGCGCAGTACGTCGTCGTGCTCGTCTTCTGAAATGTACACGTCAATAGTGTTGTCGCGGTCAGCGCGTCGGATGCCTTCTTTGAACGGCAAACCCATAACCTTCGGGTGCTGGCGCAGCCACCAGATGTCGGCCTTGTTGCCAGCCAGGCGGGTGCAGTGGATGCGGCTTTGCTGTCCCGCGCCGATGCCGATGGCCTGTCCGTCTTTGACGTAGCATACGCTGTTCGACTGTGTGTATTTCAGGGTGATGAGGGCGATGATGAGATCGCGGCGGGCTTCATCGGTAAAATGCTTGCATTTTGTCGGAATAATTTCAAACAGCGACGGGTCATCCAGCTTGATCTCGTTACGCCCTTGTTCGAAGGTGATGCCGAAGACTTGCTTGCGCTCTACGGGTTCTGGCTTGTAGGCAGGGTCTATCTTGATGACGTTGTATGTGCCCTTGCGCTTTTCCTTTAGAATGGTAATGGCTTCGTCTGTGTATGCAGGGGCTATCACGCCATCACTGACCTCGCGTTTCAGCAACTGTGCCGTAGTGGCGTCACACGTGTCGGAGAGGGCTACGAAGTCGCCGTAGCTCGACATGCGGTCGGCACCGCGGGCACGGGCGTAGGCACAGGCAATAGGACTATCGTCCAGTCCCTGAATGTCATCAACGAAGTAAATTTTTTTCAAAGTGTCGCTCAGCGGCAGGCCGACGGCTGCACCGGCAGGGCTGACGTGCTTGAAAGAGGCGGCGGCGGGCATGCCTGTAGCCTCTTTCAACTCCTTCACTAACTGCCAGGCGTTGAAGGCGTCGAGGAAATTGATATATCCAGGACGGCCGTTGATAACTTCGATGGGGAGTTCGCCTTCAGTCATGAAGATACGTGAAGGCTTCTGATTCGGATTACATCCGTACTTGAGGGCTAATTCTTTCATTCTTGTTGCAATTTTTTGGTTTTGTGTGCAAAGGTAATGAAAAAAAACGAAATTATGGCTGATAATTCAAGAAACTTTCGTAACTTTGTACCCTAAAAATAGAATAACGTAGTTAAAAATGACAGGTGTTAGGCTTTTTGTCGTACTCTTTTCCCTTTTGGCGGGTGTTGTCAGCGTACATGCCGACATTATGGATAATGCGCAGAAAAAGGGTGATGGCACGCGTGGAGCCGACTTCTATCGTGAATACGAAGACCGCTACAATGAGAGCCTGATGGAAGGTGATGCCAACCTGCAGGTGAAACGTATTTATGAGTGGCTTGAAGAGACGCGCCGCCAACACGATCCTGAGCAGGAGGCCTTTGTACTTGTTGTCCGAGCTTCCTATTACTATAACAACGACATGAACGACTCCATCTTCGTTAAGCTTCCTGAAGACCTGGAGTTCCTGCGAAACCACGCGCTGTGGAAGGAGTACAACGAAGTGTGGGCATTCCTGTGTAATACTTATATTTATAGCGGCAAGGCTAACATCGGACTGCATAAGGTGCAGGAAATGTATGCCGATGCAGAGCATCGCAAAGATGACTACGGCATGGGGCTGGCTTACACCGGCATGGGTAATGCCTATATGGTGCTTGGCAATTCTGAAGAGAGTATCAGTGCTTACCAGAAAGCCCTCGATATCCTGACTAACATGGAGCGGCTGTCGGCTGTGGCGACAGAGATTTATCCCAACTACGGTGACCTGCTGAACGACCGTCATGAGTACGACCGCTTGGAGAAACTGACTGATCAGTGGCGACAGTTTCTGGAGCGTTTTATAAAAGAACATAAACTGGAAGCGGACAGCTATCAGGTCA
Source organism: Prevotella sp. (assembly GCA_017545045.1). Classification (GTDB taxonomy): domain Bacteria; phylum Bacteroidota; class Bacteroidia; order Bacteroidales; family Bacteroidaceae; genus Prevotella. The sequence goes on from JAFYDA010000132.1 coordinate 8,489, forward strand.
TCACCTATTGGTCGTATTATTACTTGGCTCGTGCTCAGGCTTCTTTAGGTAAGGGCAATTTGGAAAATGCCGCTCAGGAACTGGAGGCGGTCAAGCGGTATGAGCTCTCCGTGGATGACTATTTGGGACAGAAATATCTGTATTATCTTGCACAGCTTTCCTTTCAAGAAGGACACTATATAGAGGCTCTGACGCTGAATACCCGTCGCATGGGACAGATGGCGATGACCGACGACCGGTCGGCGCTCATACAGGTGCACCAGCAGCGGGCCGAGATTATGGAGAAGTTGGGGCGTTTCTCCGAGGCTGCGCAGCTTTATCGTCAGATGTACATCATCAACGACTCCATCAATGCCAAGGATATTAAGAGTCAGTTGAGTGAAATGAACACCTTGTTCCAGGTGGACGAACTGAAGATGAAGCAGCAGCGCTCTCAGTTTATTTTCACGATGATTGTGACCTCGGTTGTCGTCGTGGCATTAGTCATCTTCCTTATTTTCCGCATGATAGCGGCCAAGCGCCTGAAAGTGGCTCACACCAAGCTGGAGCAGACACACGGTGAACTACTGAAAGCGTACGACAATTTGGAAGAAACAACCAAGGCCAAGGAACGTATAGAGAGTGACCTGCGTATTGCACGTAACATCCAGATGTCGATGGTGCCCAGTCAGTTCCCCAATCGTCCCGACCTTGATATCTATGCTTCGATGACCCCCGCTAAGGAGGTTGGTGGCGACCTTTACGACTTCCTGCTTATCGGCGATCATCTCTACTTCGCCCTTGGCGACGTCAGCGGCAAGGGCGTACCGGCCTCGCTCTTTATGGCGCAGGCTACCCGTCTATTCCATACGCTGGCGAAACTGGCAATGAAACCTGCTGAGATTGCCACCCGTCTGAACGACGAACTGAGTGCTGAGAACGACCAGGGCATGTTCGTGACCATGTTCCTCGGTGCGGTAGACCTGACCACTGGTCATCTCTCTTTCTGCAATGCCGGTCATAACCCGCCGGTGCTGGGCACTACGTTCCTTGAGATGATACCCAATGCGCCTATTGGCTTATGGCCGGAATTGGAATATGAGGGTGAGGAGATAGAAAACATTGACTGCCAGCAGTTGTTCATTTATACTGATGGACTGAACGAAGCCGAGAACCGCCAGCAGGAGCAGTTTACGGACGAACGGCTGATAGAAATGTTGGAGAAGCATCCCTACGAGAGTTGCCAGAATACCATAGAGATGCTGCGTGAAGAAGTGGAGAAACACCGTGACGGCGCCGAGCCTAATGACGACCTGACAATGCTCTGCTTCAGGATAGATACTCATAAACTACAAAAACCATAAAACAATGAAAAAAGAACTCAAGTTGAAAAACCAAGTCGGAGAACTGGAACGTGTGAACCAGTTCGTTGAGGAAATCGGCGAAGAGCTGAACCTGGACATGGAGATGCAGATGAATCTAAATCTGGTGATGGAGGAGATGGTGTCGAACATCATCTTCTATGCCTATCCCGAAGGCTCCGATGCGGAAATAGAGCTGATGGCAGAGAGCGACGGTAAGGAACTGACCTTTGTGCTCAGCGATCAGGGCAGTGAGTTTGACCCGACACTGAAGGAAGATGCGGATGTAAATATCAACCCCATTGACCGTGAAGGGTTGGGCGGCATGGGTATCTTTATCGTGAAGAACATCATGAACCAGGTGACATACCAACGACTGGAGGGTAAGAACTTGCTGACAATGAAAAAAGAGATAAAATAATATAGAATAAAAACATTAATCATTAAAAAAACAAAAAAGTATTATGACACAGATTTTGAAAGAAGGTGGCAAGACCATCATTAAGACAGGCGAACGGATAGACACCATGAATGCCGGACAGTTTGAACAGGACATCCAGCCCGTGCTGGCCGACGGTGGCGTTGACCTTGAAATGGACTGCACCAATCTGGTCTACATGGCCAGCTCTGGCTTGCGCGTCATTCAGAAGACCATGCGCACGGTGATGCAGCAGAAGGGTAAGTTCAAGATTACGAATGTCAGTGCTGAAATATACAAAGTGCTGGCTATGACGGGCTTTACCAAGTTTATGACCGTTGAGAAGAGAAAAGAGTAAAAGATTATGTGGTACATTGTTTTAATATTCATTATCGCACTGCTCCTCTTTGCCGTTGCCGCACAGCATAATGCGGGCCGCAAGCAGTCGGAGGAGTCGGCGGTTTTGTTGAAGGACTACCAGAAGCGCGTCGACGAGCAGCAGAAACTGCTCGACGATTACCGCGCACTGGAGAAAAACTTCGACAGCGTCGGTCAGGGCTATGAGCAGGCTCTGCTTGCCTTCGACAAAATGGAGGAAGAAAAGCAGAAACTGGAGCAGACTAACAACAAACTGGAGCAGCGTTGCCACGACTTGCAGGAGCAGACTTCGCAGCTGACAACGATGGCGCATAAAAACTACGACATCATGCAACAGTTGGTGAAGGACGCTGAAGACGAGGGTGGAACGCCGAAAATAATGGCTGCCATCCGCAAGATGGAGAACCTGACCGAGTTAGGCAGTCAGTCGGCCATCAACACAGGTGAGCACACCACGCCGCGCCAGATAGCCGAGCAGGCTGTCAGCGAGTCTGGCATCCGTGAGGCCAACTATCTGCAGTTCGACCTTTTTGTCAACGATGAGGCTAACGAGGCTACTCTGCGTACGACACCTCGCAAGGCTGCCCGCGTCATCGCGCTGTTACTCGACAACGCCATGAAGTTCACCACCGAAGGCAAGGTGACGCTTTATGTCAACGGTGCCGACAAGCAGGTGCAGTTTATCGTTGAAGACTCCGGTATCGGTATACCTGCCGAGGAGGCTGAGCACATTTTCGAACCATACGTGCAGTTGAACAACTATTTCGGAGGTACGGGTGTAGGACTGACAGCCGCCCGCAGCATTGCCCGCCGTCTCGATGGCGACGTCGTGCTCGACGCTACATACGCAGGCCCCGGTGCGCGATTTGTGTTCACACTGCCGTTGGCGTAAGCAAGAAATCCAGTGAGCCGTGGATACGGCTCTCTCGCAGATTAAGCGGAAAAATTATCCAGACGGATAAAAACAAAATAATTAAGAGAATGGAAAAACTAAAACTAATTAATCAATCTATAGCAGGGCGGTGGCTTATATGGCTACTCACCCTGCTCTTTGTTCCAATAGGAGCAAGGGGAGACAGTTACGGTTTGACCGTAGGTGGCGTGGCTGTGACAACAGACAATGCTACGAACATCACGGGTGACAATATCTCGGGTACTATCAGTTTTGATGCTGGGACAAGCACGCTGACGCTGAACAATGCTCAGGTCAATGGCGTCATCTCTTCGTCCATCACAAGCTTGAACATACATCTCGTTGGCTCTTCAGTGTTCACTGTTGATAATACGAATGCAAACGCTTATTTCTTAACATATACAGGTGAGGAACAGGGCGCAACAGTCACTGTGAGCACAGAAGCCATCGGCGCATCACTAAAAGCAATTTCAACGTCGTCGGACAATTATCTCTACGACACTAATTCATATACCATAAATGCCAGTGAAGGCAATTGGAATTATTGGGAAAATTCTACAGGCATCGACGAGAATAGCCTTTGGTATGTGAAAATCTCCAAGCCATACGTTTGGGTGGCTGGCGATTACATTGACGATAGCAACCTGAATGATCTTATATCAGGCGGAGATTATAGTTTCAACCTGAATACCAATACGGTGACTATTTCAGGATTGCAGCCTGAATATGCGAATTATGATCCCAGTAAAGCTCGCGAATATTTAGTCGAGAGCAATCTGGCTGATTTGAATGTCGTAGTAAGCGGAACGAACGCTCTGTTCATGAAATCGGGGAATCCCAGTAATATTACGAGCAGAGTGTTCAAGTACACAGGTGCAAGCGGCGAAAGCAGCAGTCTGAACCTGACGATGCAAGACGGCGCAACAATCGAGGCCAGATGGGATACAGGGGTGAGCGCATCCTTAGATTATCTCGTCGAAGGCTTTACAGAGCACAATATTTCCGTCGATCTGGAAGAAATGGAAACCAGCGGGCCGCTGGCCGAAGTTGATGGCACGAAAATGACAATTGCTAACATGACATTCTACGACTTGTGGATATTAGGAACGCAGGTAAATACGAAGAATGCCGCACAAATTGTTGGCGATGATGACGGCTATGTCAGCTTTGACGGCAACCACACCGTGACCCTCAACAACTATTTTTCTCAAGATGATGAAGGCTTTAATGGACCGTTCATTTCAAACGGACTTGGTGATTTGACCATCAATTTGGTTGGTGATAACACTATAAGGGGCTACTCTTCTTTTATAGCCAAGAGTACAGATGGTGGCGATGACTATACTGCGACTTTCACGACTACAGCAAACAACTCTGGCAACTTGGAAATTTATTCCGATGTAGCCACAGGCCATACTGTTGAGTATACTGGTGGCTTGCGTTTGTCAACTGGTGAAGACAGTGATTATGGTGGTGAATATTATATCATCGGCCTGACGGATTACCAACTGACCGTAGGTGATGTAGCCGTAACAAGTGCCAATGCCTCGAGCATCACAGGCGAAACTATCGAGGGCACCGTTTCATACGATATTGACAACCATATGCTGACATTGAATGGTGCAACGATTGATGGAATGATTACCACCAGTCTGCCAGCTCTTATTGTTACTTTGGCCGGAGACAACAGCCTTATGGCAATTGCAGGCGAAAATGGTACTTTGGAATTTACTGGTACAGGAACTTTAAGTCTCAATCATAGTGATGGCGTTATCAATGGCTTCTCTTCTGTTGATTTCGGCAGTTTCAATCTACAGTCGTCACAGCCTGGCGGTGTTCATTGGGACGAAGAAAACAGTTCGCTTCGTAGTTTTGATGATGATGCTGTCGGAAATCTGACACTTACCACAACTGTTCTTTATCCTATTTGGGTAAATGACGGTGGCGAGTACTACCAACAAGTGACTGCGACCAATAAAACTAATGTGTTAGGCGACGACTATTCGTCAGTAAGTTACAACGGTAGCGGAACGTTGACTGTGAAAGGAGCGCAGATTTCTCGCATGGATTATCCTTCCATAGTAGTCGGAGAGGACATAGCGGCTCTGACGGTTCATCTTGTCGGCTACAACGAGATTGGCGGTAGTGAAACAAATGCCTTTAAGTTCCTTGGTGAGAGTACCACACTGGCCTTTACAACGAGCGAGACGCTGCCAGGCTGTCTTGTGATGTTCGGTAATCTCTCTGAAGGACAGTCAGGAACCATCAATTATCAGAATGGTCTTGCTCTAGCTGAGAATAAGATTAGTGTTTCTGTTGCCGACAATATAGATGTATCGCATATTACAGGTTATGCATCAGTCATTAATGATCAGGACGGTGCAGTGTTCTTTTATTCTGATGGTTCTATAAATTGGATGTCCAATGCTGAGTTGAGTCATGAAAGACCCGTATATGTCAAGGTGTTATCAGAGGGCGATGCCACAGCAACAGCAGGAATCTGGCCTTCTTCTCTCAGTAATCCGTCCTTACTGCAAAAGGTAACCTTCCAGTTCGACTGGGGAGCCTGTACGAATAAGAATGTGACGGTTCAGGTGAGGGGTTTCAAGCAGGTTTATAACGAAGAAACTTATGAAACTACGTGGGAATCCGACGGCAAGACCTATTCAGAGGCCAAATCGCTGTCTTCCGCTAATGCTGACGGCATCATTGAACTACCACTGACATCTGAGGTTACCTCTGAGACCATTCAGTTGTATTTCTCTTCTTCGCAGGAGTTCTCTTTTGTTCCGCTGACTGTTGCATTGAAGAGCGCTCAGGCATACGACCTTGTAGTGGCTGGTGTTACGGTGTCTGAACTGAATGCAGACGACGTTCTGGGTGACGGAACAATCATCTTTGATAACGATGAGAACACACTCACACTGAACAGTGCCAACATTGAGGTGGTGGAAGAGATGCCTGCCATCGATTATAGCGGAACAGACAATCTGACCATCAGTCTGATAGGAACCAATACCATTGAAAACGACGGTGGCTGCGAGGCCATCCGATACAATGGATACGGCACTACTAATCCCAAACTGATCTTTGCCAAGGGCGATACACAGCCCTGCTCATTACTTTTGGAGACAGAGGAGGGAACTGTCATCTCAACCGGCTTTAGCCAAATAGATGGCATCAACGGCATCAATAATGCAACAGGTAAAGCTTTGTCGATATTGGCAGGCGGTGCTGTCAGTTATGAGTATCAATTTGCAGGTCTTAACTATCCTGATATAGAGGATGGCGCTCCCGTTACTTCAGCCCTGATTACCTCAGAGCCTACAACCATCAGCTTCGGCAGTAACACTTGGGCTACCTACTGTTCTTCCTTGAATCTAAGTGTGCCTACGGGAACAAAAGCCTATCGCATTGAAACTGTAGGTGAATCGTCTGTTTCTGTAGTCGAAATAGGTTACCTGCCTGCTGGCAAGGGTGTGCTGCTGGAACGTCAGAGCGGAGCATCAAGCACAGTTACCATCAACTCACTTTATACAGGTAGTCAGACTGTGACTACTACAGGTCTGTTGGGTACCACCGCAGAGACCGCCGTCTCGGGAATCTCTGGAACTGTCTACGTCCTCTACAACGATGAGTTCGTGAAGACAACCTCTGGTTCTGTTCCTGCCAACCGCGGCTATCTGACTATTTCCGATGCAGTCATGCCTACGGGTTCTCGTCTGGCCATCAAGATTGGTGATGAGACAGTGCGGATTACCGCTCCCACCATCGCCGACAGCGATGCAGAACAGTGGTACGACCTGCAAGGCCGTCGCATTCAGCGCCCGCAATCTGCCGGAATTTACATCAAGAACGGTAAAAAGATTATTATTAAATAGGTAAATACATTATTATTAAATTAAAGAAACCATAAATTATTAGAAAGGGAAAAAAAATGAAAAAGAAAATTCAGAACATAGCATTCGTTGTCGTGATGCTTTTTGTGGCTACCGTTGCTTCTGCAGCAGGTAATGTTAGTATCGTAAAGACCTTGAATGGAGTGGCTAATGAAGCCGTAAACGACTTAACGGTGACTTCAAGTGTTTCCGGCTCTGTCTGCACCATTACCGTGCCTGCAGTTGATGCGTATTATGTCAATCAGGTGACATACGTGAAATTGATAGATGCAGGCAGTGCACAGTCGCGTAAAAAGGAGCCAGGTGATACAAGTGATGGCCCTGGCGTTGATCAGTCGGACGAGGCAGCGAAGAAATCTGACACTACTTGGGAATTCACTATGCCTTCGGGTGAATATGACGTGGAAGTGACTGTTGACTTCTTTGGAAAGACCGACATCAGTGCTGCTACAGTGGTGCTGGAAACGACAGCGTATGTATATAATCCTGAAGTGACTCCAGAGCCAGCAGTGCAAAGTGTTGATTTGGACGGGACTACCATTACCGCTGAAAACTACGATGTCAGCTACAGCAACAACGATAAAGTAGGTACAGCTACTGTAACTGTTACGGGTAAGGGCACTTATATGGGTACTGCCACAGCCACCTTCACCATCAGCCAAGCCGCTATAACTCCGACGGTTGACTTGGAGGGTTGGGTTTATGGAAATACACCCAATAATCCTAGTTTGACTGGTAACTCAGGAAATGGTGACGTGACCTATACCTATAGCGTTGACGGTGCAGATGAGTATACGAATAAGGTTCCAGAGAATGCAGGTGATTACATCGTGAAGGCTACTATTGCTGCGACCGATAACTATCAGGGTGCCGAGGTGACAGATACGTTTAAGATTTCCAAGGCTAATCTGCAACTGGCAATAGACATAGTAGATTTTTCGGGCTGGACCTATGGCGATGATCCTGTTGATTTTAGGTCGCACGTGACGGGCAATCTGGGTAATGGCGAAGTGACTATTAAATATCAAGGTGACAACGACGAAGTTCCCACTACTACTGTTCCCACCAATGCTGGTGGATATACCGTTTTTGCTTCTGTTGCAGAAACTGCAAACTACAATGCTGGTGAGACAACTCGTGAGTTCAGTATTGAAAAGGCTGATTTCACGCAGGTAACCATTGAGGCTATTGCAGACCAGACATATACGGGTGACGCCATTGAACCTGAAATTACTGTTATGTTCAAAGGTAATGTCGTAGCTGCTTCTGAATACATTCCTACCTATTCCGATAATAAGAATGTAGGTCAGGCTACCGTAACCCTTGCGTCACAAAACGAGAACTTCTTCCTTGCAGAAGGTGCAGTGGCTCCTACGGCAAACTTCCAGATTGTGGCTGCCACGGCTACGATTACTGCAAATGACCAGACAAAAATTTATAATGGTCAGGAACAGGAGTTTGATGATTTTACTGTGACTAATGGATCGGTTGTCGTTCGTTACTACGGTTCTGAGGCCGACCGCACCCAAAATGAGAATTTGATTACGTCAATTGTCGATGCCGGTACCTATTATGTCAAGTTGGAGCAGGGCGATGCAAACTACACCTCTGACCCCGTGAACGCCACCTTTACCATCGATCCAAAGACATTGACAGATGACATGGTATGGATTGAAGGCGGTGAGTTCGTTTACGATGGCCAGCCGAAGACCTTAGAAGAGGAAGGCATGTACGGAGCAGATGACAGTGAAATTGGTGAATTGAATGAGAACGTAGACTTCGAAGTGAGCTACGACAACAACATCAACGTGGGTACTGCCACTATTACGTTTACTGGTAAAGGCAACTATGAGGGTACGGTGATAAAGACCTTCAGCATCCTGCGTGAACTGAACATCAGCTTCTCCGATGCAAACTCCTGGGCATCTTACTATGCCGAGGAAGACCTTGAGATTCCTGAGGGTCTGAAAGCCTATATTGTGACAGAAGTTGGTGCCAGTGACGTTACCGTGGAGGAAATCTCCTATATTCCACAGCATGTAGCAGTGCTGCTGACCTACGAGGAGCAGGCTTATGCTGATGGCGAGTTCTTGGCCGCTGCCTACGATGGGACTACTCAGGAGTTTGACAACAACCTGCTGTTGGGTACCAGTGCACCGACTAATGTGGAGGCCATTGGAGGTGGCAGTGTCTACGTGCTCTATAACAACGAGTTTGTGAAGTCTGTCAGCGGCACCATTCCTGCCTACCGCGGTTATCTGGTTTTGGAAACTGCCAATTCTCGTTCACTGGGTATCGTCATCGACGAGAATGCTACCGGCATTGCTACCGTGGGCACCGCTGCTGCAAAGGCTAACGGTCTGTACTACAACTTGCAGGGTCAGCGCATGGCCCAGCCTAAGAAGGGTCTGGTCATTGTTGACGGCAAGAAAGTCGTGATAAAGTGATATCAGAACTGTAAAACAAGCATGATATGAAACGAATCCTAAAGAATACGATTGCGACCCTCGCCCTGCTTCTGTGGTTCACAGAGGCGGGAGCGGGTGGCATAGTCAACGTTGTGCAGACGCTGAACGGCGAGCCGACAACGTGTGCTTTGGGGGTGCAGCCGGTCGTCAATGACGACGGACTGTGTACTCTGAGTATCACGGACATCAGCTCACCTTATAGCGTTGCCGGTGTGACTGCCATCAGGTTGATGGGCGGCGAGAATGCCCAAAGTCGCAACTTGGCGCCAACGATAGACCATGTGAAGCTCGACGTCACGAAGGTCGAAGAGGACGTGTATACGTTCCAGATGCCTGAGGAGCCCTACGACGTTGAGGTGACGGTCGACTTCACATACCGCACGTTCGGTCTGAAGGTGAACGGCATCGAGGTGACCGGAGATATTCTGCTGGACATCCTGCAGGCGCAGGATGAGGACTCGAGTTTGGTCTATAACGGTAAGGGCGTGCTGATTCTGAAGAATCCCCAGGATCCCGTCACGGTGGAAAGTTCGCTGGGACAGGATCTGACTATCTACATCAAGGGAAACGGTAATGTCCTGCAGTCGGTGACGACCACGGGAATAGGCGAGAGACTGTTTATCAGTACCGACCCCAACAAGCCGGGCACACTGACGTTGAAGGCTGCTGAAGGGAAAGATCAGGTCATCGAGAACTTCCCTTCCATTGAGTTGCTGGAGGGCCTGGCGTGGCTCAACGGTAGTGCAGTGACCAAGGAAGCCGTCATCGGTGTATATATTCAGCCGCTGGTGGAGGAGAAGACCATTGAGCCCGACGGCGATGAACTGGATCCTGAAAAATTGGATGAAGAGGAGATTGTGAAGACCGAGGATGAAACTACCGTCATCAACAAGGTGGTGGAGGACATCCTTTACACTCTGACTATTGAGGACAAAGAAGGCGCAGCCATTCCTATCTATGAAGAGGAAGGCGACGAAGGCAAAGGAGCTGTCATCCTGAACACGTCTATCACCAAAGAGGACATGGAGGATGCCTTGAAGGAGGAACCCGGTACAGACGACTTTGCCAAGACCTACGAAGGCCTCACCTTGAAGGTGGCCGCCGGTTCGGGTGTCATCGTCCTCGACGTTGATGTCCCTGACGGCAGTATCCTGATGGTGAAGATTGGTGAGGAAGACGCCGTTGAGATTACGACGTCTGGTCTTGTGCAGATTCCTTACGTCTGCCAGGAGGCCACCTTCGTCTATATCTATAACGGTACGCCTCAGGAATCCCTCGCTCGTGGCACCCACCGCCTGAAGATTAGGACGGCCCCTGTGCGCATGCGTTCTGTCAAGGTGCAGCCCGCCGTCGTGCAGGAGTCTGTCGACCCTGAGGATGACGCTGCTCCTCAAGTGTTGCTCGACGAGACCAGCGACGGTGACATCACCGGCGGTGTCTACTCGCCCGCCAGCACTGATATTACGACGCTGGCCGACGACCTGTTCGAAGGCAAGACGGAAAATCTGAGCACCATCGACCTGTCGAAGACATCGGTCAAGGACGTGGAAGTCGACAGAGAAAACGGCCCGTTCAAGGGTGTCTCTGCGCAGACGTTCATCTTCCTGCCTGCCGGCAATACGGTGAAGGATGGCGAGCCCAACGTCGTCATTGGTGGCGTCTGTGCCAACATGCAACTCACGGATAGCGACACGCCGTTTGCACCGGCCATAGACTTCGGTGCACAGAAGGCCACGCTGGGTCGCGACTTCATTGAGGGTCGCACGTCGACCGTCTTCCTGCCGTTTGACTTAGACAAGGGTTCCGCCGCCGAGTTGGGTCACTTCTACACCTTCAAGGGTGTGAACGCTACGACCGGCGATGCCGATGTCGAGGAAATAGACTTTGACGAGGTTGACGGACTGGCAGCCAACGTGCCTTACATCTTCAAGAAGAGTTCCGAAGGCAAGATCACGGTGAACAATGTGACGGTGAGAATTGACAAGCCCGTTTCTGCCGAGCTGATAGGTACGTATGAACTGATTAAGTGGACGTCGGAACTGCTGACAGAAAAGGAGAACGAAGGCAAGTTTATCTATGGCTATGCTGCCGTTGCCGAGGATGAAAGCAACATCGCGGCCGGTGAGTTCGTGCGCGTGGGTGCCGGTGCTTTCATCAAGCCCTATCGTGCCTACCTGGAGCTGACGCAGTCCTATGGTGCGCGTATCCAGATTAACTGGCTCGACGATGATGCTACAGGCATTGTCGATGTGAAGAGTAAGACGAGAGCGGACGGGTGGTACACCATCGACGGCCGCCGTCTGATGAAGTCACCTGCCAGCAAAGGACTTTATATCCACAATGGTAAGAAGACGATTGTCAATAAGTAAATGATTACGGACAGTATGAAGAAACATGCATATCAGACACCCAGCGTCTCCATAGAGGCGTTGGGTGCCGAAAGCCACCTCATGACGGCCAGTGAAGTGTTTCATGGCGAACTTGGCTCGCGTGAGACGCTCTTTGAAGAACTGGAACTGGATGTCAACGATCCGATTTCGTTTATCGGGATGTTTAACAATTGACCGTGTTCAGTATGGAAAAGAAGCGTGAGGCACTAAAGAAACTGCTGCAGGCAGTGGAGAAGGAAATCCTGAGGAAGCCAGACCGGAAGACACTCGACCGGCTCTCGCTTCTTGCGGGCTTCCAGAGTTGGGACTCGTTTCAGGATGCCCTGCACGGCGACACCAGTGCTGACGAGAATTACAAATAAAAAAAAGCTCACACCGTTCGTGTGAGCCTTTTTTTTATTCTGCAGCAACGTTGCCGCGGCGCTTTTCCTTGATGCGGGCAGCCTTACCAGTGAGCTTGCGCAGATAGTAAAGCTTAGCGCGGCGAACCTTACCGACTTTGTTCACTTCGATAGAATCGATGTTGGGTGACTCGATGGGGAAGATACGCTCAACACCCACGGTGCCCGACATCTTGCGAACAGTGAAACGCTTCTTCTCGCCGTGACCACAAATCTTGATGACCACACCGCGATAAAGCTGGATACGCTCCTTGGAGCCCTCGATAATTTTGTAAGCGACAGTAATAGTGTCACCAGCCTTGAACTCTGGGAACTTCTTGCCGGTTGCAAATGCTTCTTCAGCAACTTTGATTAAATCCATTTTTTTAATTTGTTTTTATATTTTTGCTGTATCGTTCCTACGCAACATAACAGGCAACTCGTGACTTCCTGCCAGCGATTACGTGGAAAGCGGGTGCAAAGGTACTAATAAGTGAGTAAAAAACCAAGAAAAAAGCGAAAAATTTGCTTTTGCAGCATTGTTTGTTATTATTTTTTTGTATTTTTGCACTCACTAACAATCATTATGATGAGAAAGTTTCTTTTTGTCAGCCTGCCGATAGCTGCGGCCTTGATGTTGTCGTGCCGCTCGCATTATCAGCTCACAGGCGTGGAGCGTACGCGCATTGTCGTCGACAGCCGCTACGATGCCAGTCCCGACGAGGCAGCTGCCAGTTTCCTTGCCCCTTTTAAACATGTGGTTGACTCTGCCATGGGACCCGTTGTGGGGACGATAGCCCGAAACATGGAGGCCAACCGTCCTGAGAGCAACCTGTCAAACTTGCTCTCCGACATCCTTGTGTGGGCCTCTGCCAACTTTGGCGAGAAGCCCGTGCTCGGCATCTATAACATGGGCGGCATCCGTGCGGCGCTTGTCAAAGGTCCTGTCACTTACGGCGATGTGATTGACGTAGCGCCCTTTGAGAACAAGATAGCATTCACCACGTTGACGGGAGAGAATCTGCTTAGGCTTTTCCGACAGATAGCCAAGCGTGGCGGCGAAGGAGTCAGCCACGGCTGTGAATTGGTGATAACCGCTGACGGTCAGCTGCTATCCGCCCGTCTCCATGGTCAGGAAATCGACCCCAAGGCCGACTATCGTATTGCCACCATTGACTATCTCTTGGGCGGTAACGACGGATTGAGCGTACTGAACGAAGGTTCAAACGTCATCTCTCCGCAAAGTACCGACAACAACGCCCGCTTCATCATCATAGACTACTTTAAGCAGAAGGCTGCCAAGGGTGAAGTGGTCGATGCCTGCGTTGAGGGAAGGATAAAAGTGAAGAGTGAAAAGTGAAGAGTGAAGAATCTGGCTTTGCCAGTGAAGAGTGAAAAGTGAAGAGTGAAGAATCTGGCTTCGCCAGTGGAAAGTAAAGGATTATGAAACGGTTACACCTTATTATTATAATGGCGCTGCTGTCGGTGCTGACAGCAACGGCAAAGAAACAGAAACAGTTGGTCATCCTGCATACCAACGACACCCACTCTACCATATTGCCGCTGAAGGAGGCTCTGGCCGACACGTCGCTGGCCGGCCGCGGCGGTTACCTGCGCCGCGTAGCCATGATTAAGGAGGAGCGTCGGAAGAATCCGGACCTGCTGCTCTTCGACAGTGGCGACTTCTCGCAGGGCAGTAGCTATTACACCATGTTCAAGGGCGATGTCGAAGTGGGACTGATGAACCAGATGGGCTACGACGCTGCCACCATCGGTAACCATGAGTTCGACTTTGGCCTCGACAACATGGTGCGTATCTTCCGCATGGCTAATTTCCCTATCGTCTGTTCCAATTACGACTTTAAGGACACGGAGCTGGCCGGTATCGTCAAACCTTATATCACGCTCAAGCGTAAGGGGGTGAAGATAGGCGTCATTGCTGTCTGCCCCAGGATGGAAGGGCTGGTGTCGAAAAAAAACTATGGCAAGCTGGAGTTCCTCGACCCTGCCGCTGCCGCACAGAAATACATTGACCTGCTGCGTCGCCAGGAGAAGTGCGACCTCATTATCTGTATCAGCCATCTTGGCTGGGAGGTCTCCGAATATACCGATGAGAAGCTTTTGAGCCAGATTGAAGGCTGCGACCTCTTGCTTGGCGGTCACACCCACACCTACATGTCCACCTTGGAGCATTCTTCCGACAAGACGGGCAAGCTCATTCCTGTAGACCAGAACGGCAAGCATGCTGCCTTCGTCGGCAGGCTGGTGCTGAATCTGGAGAAAAAGTAGTGTTGTTACTCGAAATAGAACGTCAGCGTAATCATCTTGCTGTGACCGCTGTTGACGGCATTGGTATAGATGCGCTGTGCGGCGTTCGTCAGTTCGTCGGAATGCTTCATGTCTAATGAATTCATTAGACTGTAGCTGAATTTCAATTCTGGAATAAGTTTGAAGAATGGCAGGTAGAAGTCGCAGCCAAAGCCGATTTCTACCATCGTGTCGTAGCGCTTCAGCTGGATGTTGTCCTGCGACTTGCTGGTGAGGTTAAGCATGGGGTTGATACCGCCAATGAGGTAGGGACGGTAGTTGTTGAACCGCTCGGCAGCAAACTTCAGGTTGAGGGGGAAGGCGATGTACGTGTTTTTCATGTCCTGCGTCGATTCCATGATGCGTCCCTCCGGGTCGAGGCGGTTCAGGTGGCGGAATACCAAGTGCTTGGCGCCGAAGTGCATCGTCGGGGCGACGCGCAGCGAGAAGTGCTGGCTGAGCCGCTGGTCGAGCAGCACGCCGACGCTGAATCCCGGGTTCCACGTGTCCTGGTCGCAGACCACGGTCTCCGTCGTTGTCGTCCCGTCTTCCTGGACGACTGTCTGCGGTCCGACGTTCTGGAACTCAATGTCCTGCATGTGCAGGCCAACAAGAATGCCAAAGTGCATGGGCCGCAGATCGATGTAGGGCTTGTTCTGCGGTTTGCGCTCCTGAGCTTCAGCTGTCAACGTCAGCAGGACCAGTATATATAATAAGGTATATAACCTTCTCATCATCATCATTGTGCATTGTGCATTGTGCTGTGCATTAAGCATCATTATTATAACGCGCCAAAGTGGATTTTATTATATTGCAGGCAATTTCGACAGCGTATAAATTGGTGTGGCCTAAAAAAAAACATACCTAATTATTGGTATCTTTTGGAAAAAGTTCGTATCTTTGCATCATTAATCTTAAGTATTAATTAAACTATTATCAAATTATGGCATATGTAATTGGTGACGACTGCATCGCTTGCGGTACATGTCAAGGTGAATGCCCCGTTGAGGCTATCTCTGAGGGTGAGAAGTATTCAATCGACCCGGATCTCTGCACAGAGTGCGGAACGTGCGCTTCTGTTTGCCCGTCAGAGGCAATCAGTCTTCCTGCTTAATTCAACTTGAATTAGCTTTATAAACCAACATGTGGGGGCTTCTTCGGAAGTCCCCCTTTTTGTATATATCAACACTACACGTTTTCATGGGGAGGCTCTACAGATTTCTGTAGCGCCTCCCTGTAATTCTGTGGAGGCTCCCTGTGATTCTGCGGAGGCTCCCTGTGATTCTGCGGAGGCTCCCTGTGATTCTGTAGCGCCTCCCCAATAAAGAAAGTCCCCTTCCGGAACACTGCCGGAAGGGGACGTCATGTTTTATTATGAGGTTTACTATATCGTCGTTAGAGAGCCATGACTTGCTTGGCCTGCTCGTTCTCGGGATCGATGGCCAGAATCTTCTCGGCCCAGCTCTTGGCACCGGCCTTGTCGTCCTGCACGAGGAGTGAGTAGGACAGCATGTAGCGATAGCAAGTGATGAGACGCTTGTTGTCGACATCCGTGCGGCTTTCCTTGGCCTCGAGGAGCTTCATCAGCTGCTCGAAGACAGGCTTTGCCAGTCCCTGCTTGGAGTCGGGGTCCATGATGGCATTCAGCGTACCGCGGCGGTTGAGCACGTAGGCCACAACATCCTGATTGTTGGCGAAACGCTCCTGCAAGTCCTTGTAGATGTCGTCGGCCTGCTTGATGGCGGCCATCTGCTCAGCGTCCTGCAGGTCGGCAGCATGCTTGTAGTACATCTCGGCAAGCGTGCTGTAGTCGCTGGCTGTCTTGCTGCTGGTATTCTCAAGATACTCACGATACTCCTTCACGGCAGCATCGAAGTCGCCCTTCTTCTGGTAAGCCTCTGAAATCTCCTTGCGCAGGTTGTTGATGGCATCCTTGCTCTCGGTACTTACCTCCATAGCCTTGCGGTAGAGGGCGATAGCTTCGTCGTACTGACCCTTGCCTATGTAGGCCTTGGCGTAGTTGTTGTAGTCGAAGTCCTTGAAGTCGGCAGAGTCTGACTTGTTGAACAGACGGTCGCCGAACTCCAGAGCCTTGTCGAAGTCCTCGGTGGCGATGGTGTTCATCAGACCCACGCGGTTGAGCGACGAGCTGCGGGGATACTTGGCCAGCGACTCGTTGATGAGGGCCATGCTCTTGTCGTACTCCTTGTTCAGGTAGTACTTCAGGGCGAACTTGGCCAGGTCGATCGGCTCCATCTGGTCGTGAGCCACCTTCTCGTAGTAGGTGATGGCCTCGGTAATCTTACCGGCATTGTCGTACAGACGGGCGATGGGCAGGTCGACGGGATAGTCGGGAACGTTGCTGCGCAACTGCTCCAGCTTGTCGATAGAGCCGCGGAAGTCGATCTTGCTGTAGATGATGGCATACTTACGATAGGCCTCGGGGTTCTTCGGGTCGAAGTAGATAGCCTGATCGAACATGGAGGCAGCGCCGCCACCGTCGTCGGCCAGTGCGCGGAGGTCGCCCTTGAGGATGTAGGCCGGGGCATAGCTCTTGTTGGCCTTGAGTGCCAGTTCGGCATACTTTGCGGCATTGGCGGTGTCCTTGGCTTCCATGAATGCACGTCCGAATGCTACCAGATTCTCGGCGTTCTTCTTGTTCTTCTTCTCGAAGGCCTTCATCTGTTCTGCCAGGTCGGCGGGTTTGCTACTAATGATTTTCTTGACGGCATCAATGTCGGCCTTAGTGCCGTCCTGAGCCATGGCGGTGGTGCTGAAACCAGCCAGCACGACACCCATTACTAAATATTTAACTGCTTTCATACTCTCTTTCTTTTTTAATGTTAAACGTGTTTGTTTCCTGTTCTCAATCCTATGACGTGTTTTATTTAAAAAGGTTTATTACTCTTTGGTTACATTAACAGTGCGCACCTCCATGCCGGCCTGAACGGGCAGGAGCCCCGAGCGGAAGATAATCATCTGACCCTTGGGCAGGCGGCAGAAGTGTGCAAAGCCCGTCGGCACGCCTGAGCGCGGCTCGTTGAGCAGGGCGTAGATGGTGCGGATAAACGGGTAGTTACCATTGTATATATAGTATTGATAAGGCTTGAAGCTGTTGTACGCTGTTGCGGAGTCCAGCCTGCTGACCTTCATCACGGTAATGTTCTTCTTGAAGGTGACATTGGTGGTGTCGCGTTTGTCGTTGAGCCAGTTGGAACCGATGATTCCGATGGCGTTCTCGTGACGCTCCACCCAGTCGATAACGTCGGCGCTCTTCTTGACGGCACCGATGTTCTTGCTGTCGATGGGCTTACCGCCCAGAATGGAGTCGACGCAGTAAGTCACCGTGCTCGACTTGGGATTGTCGAAGGTGACGTCTATCTCGCCCAACTTGGAGTTGGGGTAGATTTCTTTCCATTGGGTGACCTCGCCACTCAGGATGCGGCGGAAGTCTTTCACGGAGATACATGTGTCGGGGTTGGCGTTGTTGACAATGATGGCTAGCCCGTCGTATGCAATGGGGATGCAACGGGGAATGAAGGAACGGGCCTTGAGGCTCTCCTGTTCACGTTGCGACAACTGGCGGGTGGTGAATGCCAGCCACACCTTGTTGTGCATCAGTTGATTGATGGCTTCTTCCTGGTCTGTGTAGACGGCTTTGAGCTCGCCTTGGGCATGGAGGGCCTGATAGACTTCAAGCTCTTCATCCAAGATGGGGTAGAAACTTTCGTCGGAGGCGAAAGCTTCGGCGGCTGCCTCGTAGTCGTATGGCAGTGATTTAGGCTTGTTCCCACATGCGAGGAACAAGCCTAAAGATAGTGTTAATCCAACGAATCTGTTGAATGTGTTCATTTTCAATTACTGCAGTCTGAAGGTTACGGGCACCGTGTACCTCACACGGACAGAAGAACCGTTCTGCTTACCGGGAATCCACTTAGGCATGGACTTCAGCACGCGCATGGCCTCCTTGTCGAGAGAGGGGTCTACGGACTTGATGACCTTTACATCGGTGATAGAACCGTCGCGCTCGACCACGAAGGTACAGACGACACGTCCCTGAATACCGTTCTCCTCAGCCACTACGGGATACTTAATGTGAGAGTTAAGGAACTTCATCAGCTCGCCTTCACCACCGGGGAACGAAGGCATCTGCTCAACGACGTCGAACACCTTGGTCTCTTCTTCCTTCGGTTTCTCGTCGATGGCCTGCTCATTAGCTTTCAGCACAACACCCTCGGCTTCGTCGTTACCTTTAACGTCGAAGGTACCGATGGCGGTGTTCGTCTTGGCCAGGTCATCCTGAGACTTGATTTCGTCCTCGGGCTTCACTTCATCGTCCTTCTTGATTTCAGGGGCGGTGAACTTCACTGAAGACTTCACTTTCTCAACGACCTTCTGTTCCACTTCCACCTTGATAGGCTCTTTGCGCTCTACCTTCGTCTCCTTCTTCTGAGCCAGTTTTGACAGCTCAACGTCGGTATCGATAGTTGCATTCTGCTTCATGGCGTTCTGAATAGCCAAGTTGGCATACGCGAGGGCGAAGATAGCTATGATGCCTATCAGCACCCAGACAAGGGCCTTCACATTACGCTTACCGGTCTCCTTACGGAGAACGTATGCTCCATACTGTTGGTTTTTACCTTCAAAGACGAGGTCGACCCAGCTGTTGTCAATAAGATCTACTTTTGCCATAGTCTTTCCTTTCTTTCTTTAGTCATTTCTGAATTTAAGGCCCTTCAGCTCGAGAAGCTTCTCGTCGTCCTCATTGACCTTATCAATGACGTATTTACCAATACTGCAAACCAACATCTCATCAAGAGCCTGTACCATGTTGTCGTACGTAGAGATATCCATGGGCTTGATGATGACCGTCAGAGTCTGCATACCGCTCTCACCGAACTCTGACACGAACTCTTCCGTCTTACCGTTACGGATGTCGGAGAGCTCTTTGTCATATGCTTCTTTTGACAGTTTGTCACCCATTTTTTCTTTCTTCTCGTCGAGCTTCTTCTTTGCCATCATGACACGAGCCACAGGGCTGAAACCGTCCTCAGTAATGTGCTCAATGAGCAGTTTGCGGATGCCGTCCTTGCCCCACGTCGTTTCCTTCAGGCACTCGGGATTCTCATATTCGGGAAGACCCTCGACATAGTACAGTTTGTCATCGCCACCAAGGTAGAGTGTAATGGTGTACGAAGCCTTCGTCACAGATTTGTCCTCCTTGGTCATGTTCTCATCGTTACTCGGCATCGTCAGCTGCATAGCCTGAGGCTTGCTCAGCGTCGTACAGAGCATGAAGAACGTGATCAGAAGCATCATCATGTCCACCATCGGCGTGAAGTTCACGCGGGTGTCCATTTTTTTCTGCTTACTTGCATTCTTTTTTGCCATAACTTAAATCTCCGCCTGTTTTTTAGTGTCAAGATTAGTAATCAGCTGGTAACGGTTCTCGTTCATGTCCTGCAGCTCTGACATCATCTTCTTAATCACCGAGTATGGTGTCTTGGCATCGGCCTTGATGGCGATACGGATGTCGGCATTAGACTCACGAGCGGCCGCAACCCACTCCTGGAACTCACTCTTCCCGCCGTCGAGACTGTCGAGGGGGATACTCAACTTCTGGATCTCCTCGCCCATCTTTTCCTGGTCGAGGCTGTAGTAATCAACAAACAGTGACATGGGCGCACCAATCATCGCATCTTCCTTGAAGTGCTTCAGCTGGGCGGAGTTCAGCGTAATACCGAACTTGTCGGTCACCGTCTGCATCATGTCCAACATGGTGTTCTTGTTCTCGGAGCCCACGTAGATGTTGCCCTCTGGAGATACCAGAATATTGAGCACATCGTTCTCGGGCACCTTGACCTCGGACACTGAGCTCGGCGTGTTGACCTTAATAGGCTCTGGCGTCAAGAATGTTGATGTCAACATGAAGAAGCAGAGCAAAAGGGTCATCACGTCCGACATAGGCGTCATGTCGATCCAGATGTCTTTTTTCTGAATTTTGACTTTACCCATAATTTTCTAAGGAATTAAAAGGTAAAACACGCTTATGCTTCGTGGTGGTTAGAATCGTATGTAGCGGCGATGGTGTAACCTACCTCGTCAAGAGCGAATGTCAACTTGTCAATCTTGTTGGAGAAGAAGTTGTAAACAACGGTAGCAACCCATGATGTCAAGATACCGGAAGCCGTGTTCACAAGGGCCTCAGAAATACCTGCAGACAGAGCCATAGAGTCAGCACCACCACCTGCGGACAGAGCCTGGAACGATCCGATCATACCGAGCACCGTACCGAACAGAGCGGTCAGCGTACCGAGGGAAACGATGGTAGCAATCATCGGGAGGTTCATCGTCAGCGTAGGCATCTCAAGCTGGGTAGCCTCTTCGTGAGCCTGCTGGATCTTGGAAATCTTCTGTGACTTCTTCAGAGTCTCGTCCTTCTCAACGGTCTCGTACATGTTGATAGAAGCCATCACTACGTTTGCGACAGAACCCTGCATCTTGTTGCAGAGACCCTTGGCCTCGTCGAACTTCTGAGCCTTGATGGCTTCCTTCACCTGAGCAGTGAACTTGGCAAGGTTGATCTTACCAGAAGCAGACTTGATAGCGAAATAGCGCTCGACACCGAGAACGATAACAGTGAGCAAGAGGGTTAAGATCACACCTACGACGAAACCGCCCTTATACACAGTTCCCATGAGGTTTGCGGGATGACCTTCACGGTCGCCACCTACGAAGTTGTCGGGGTTACCGAGAACGAAGAAATAGAAGCAGTAAGCGATAACACAGCAGATTACCAGAATAATCCATGCGGCCTTAATACCACCGAAGCCCTGATTTTTCTTGGCTGGGGCTGCAGCCTTTGTTGTTGTTGCCATAATAAAAGTTTAATTTTTTAGTTATTAAATAATTTGAGTCGAAATATCCATTAAATGCGAATCAGCCACAAAGATAATAAAATATGGCGGACTACAAATAGAATTAATATCTTTTAACTCAATATTTTTTTTCAGGCCAGTTGAGCAAGCGCTTTCTTGATGCGTCGCATGGCTTCTACAATGTTTTCATCGCTGGTGGCGTAGCTCATTCTGAAACAGTCTGGGTCGCCGAAAGCATCGCCGCCAACGGTGGCTACGTGCCCCTCTTCCAACAGGTACATGGCCAGGTCGGTGGAATTGTTGATGGGAGAACCGCCGGGCGTGGTCTTGCCATAGAAACTGCTGCACTTCGGGAACAGGTAGAAGGCTCCCTCGGGCACATTCACTTCCAGTCCGGGGATGTCCTTGGCCAGCTTCACGATCAGGTCGCGGCGGCGTTCAAATGCCTGACGCATGTCCTCGACACACTGCTGGCTCTCGGTGTAGGCGGCCAAAGCAGCCATTTGACTGACGGAACACGGACCGCTGGTGTACTGTCCCTGGAGCTTGTTGCACCCCTTGACAATCCATTCCGGTGCGGCAATGTAACCGATGCGCCAGCCTGTCATGGCGTATGCTTTCGATACACCGTTGACGACGATGGTGCGCTCCTTCATGCCGGGGAACTGGGCTATTGACTCATGATGCCCCACATAGTTGATGTGTTCGTAGATTTCGTCGGCAAGGACGTACAGGTCGTCATGGCGCAGGATGACCTCGGCCAGCGCCTTCAGTTCCTCCTTATTATAAACGGAGCCCGTGGGATTGCTTGGTGAGCAGAGTATCACCATGCGCGTTTTCGGTGTGATGGCTGCCTCCAGCTGTGCGGCGGTCATCTTGAAGTTCTGTTCAAAGGTAGCCTCTATAATGACGGGCTTGCCGCCGGCTAATTTCACCATCTGCGGATAGCTCACCCAGTAGGGGGCTGGGATAATCACCTCTTCGTCGTCGTTCACCAGCGACATGATGGTGTTGGTGACGCTTTGCTTGGCACCGTTTGACACAAGAATCTCCGAAGGCTGATAGCGTAGCTGGTTCTCACGCTCCAGCTTACGGGCAATGGCCTGACGCAGGTCGGGATAGCCCGGCACGGGCGAATAGCGTGAGTAGTTCTCGTCGATGGCCAGCTTGGCGGCTTGTTTAATATGATCGGGGGTGTTGAAGTCAGGCTCTCCGACGCTCATGTTAATGACGTCAATGCCCTGAGCTTTCATTTCAGAACTCTTCTGCGACATGGCTAGCGTGGCCGATGGCGCAAGCCTTTGCAGGCGGTTAGATAGTTGTGACATTTGTCTGTTTGTATAAATTTCCGTGCAAAATTAATCAAATTCTTTTGGTTAAGCAAAGAAAAATTTCATTTTTTCATTGTCGCCCATAAAAAAATGACGTTTTTGTCGGCTATTTCAAGTGTAATGTGTGACCCATGCGGTCTTGTTTCGTCTTCAAGTATTTGTAGTCGTACTCGTTGGGAGTAATCTCAATGGGGACATTCTCGACGATTTCCAGTCCGTAGGCTTCAAGACCGACGCGCTTGGTGGGGTTGTTGGTCATCAGGCGCATCTTGTGGATGCCGAGGTGACGCAGCATTTGGGCGCCGCAGCCATAGTCGCGCTCATCGGGCTTGAAGCCGAGGTGTACGTTGGCTTCAACGGTATCAAGGCCTTCTTCCTGGAGCTTGTAGGCGGCAATTTTGTTCATGAGACCGATGCCGCGTCCCTCTTGCTGCATATAGATGACCACGCCCTTGCCTTCCTTTTCGATCATCTGCAGCGACTTGTGCAGTTGTTCGCCACAGTCGCAACGCATGGAACCGAGGATGTCGCCGGTGGCACATGAGGAGTGGACGCGCACCAGCACGGGTTCGTCTTCCGTCCATTGCCCTTTGATGAGTGCCATGTGTTCCAGACCATTGCTCTTCTGACGGAAAGGTATCAGTTTGAAATGCCCGTATTTCGTGGGCATGTCAACTTGGTTGCCCACTTCGATGAGCGACTCTTTGCGCAGTCGGTAGGCGATAAGGTCCTTGATGGTGATGATCTTCAGACCGTGCTCGCGGGCAAACACTTGAAGTTCAGGCAGGCGAGCCATCGAACCGTCGTCGTTCATAATCTCCATCAGGGCTCCCGCCGGATAGAGACCTGCCAGCTTACAGAGGTCGACGGCAGCCTCGGTGTGGCCACTGCGTCGCAGTACGCCGTTGTCCTGGGCGTAGAGCGGATTGATATGACCTGGCCGTCCAAAAGTCTGCGGGGTGGAGTGGGGGTCGGCCAGTGCCTGGATGGTGGCGGCACGGTCGTAAGCTGAGACGCCAGTGGTGCAGCCTTCGAGTTTGTCGACGGTTACGGTGAAGGGGGTGCCTAACACGGAGGTGTTGTCCTGTACTTGATGGGGCAGGTCGAGCTCTTCGCTGCGGCTGATGGTGATAGGGGCGCAAAGTACGCCACGGGCGTATTTCAGCATGAAGTTCACCATATCGGGCGTAATCTTCTCGGCGGCGCAGATGAGGTCTCCCTCGTTCTCTCGGTCTTCGTCATCGACCACGATGACGAATTTGCCTTCGCGAAAGTCGTTGATGGCTTCTTCTATGGTGTTTAAACTGAATTTTTCCATACTTGTCAGTGCGTTATACCGTTATTTATATATATGTCCTTGATGAGCTGTTGGTCATGAGCATGTCCCAGCTCAAGGATGCGGGGCATGATCGTGTCGGTGGTCTGCTGTATATCGCGCAGGTCGCGATAGAGGCGTAGCCTGAAGCGGTACATGCGCAGGTAGAAGAATATGCTCAGGGGGAGGATAAGGCCTGTGATGATGTTCATCCACTTTTGGCGGAAAGGTCGGGTGTGGGCACGGACCATCAAGACGGGGAAGTGGTTCAGTTCAGACAGGATCAGCCGGTCGCGGGTGTAGCCCAAGTCTTCGATGGCCACCTCCAGTACTTCGTTGATGTGCTCAATCTCATGGTCGTCGTTGCCTTTGAAGAAAACGCTAATGGGATTAGGCAGATGCAGGAGCTTATGGTCTTCGGAGTAGTTGGCAATATGGGTGCAGACTTCCTTTAGCATCTGAGCGTCGATCAGGTACTTCGGGTCTTCGATAATAACTTCCTTGCGTACGATGTTGCGCTTTATGCGCAGACCCAAGATGCGCCGCAGCAGTTCCTTGTAGACGTCGATGTTGAACACGACGGAGTCGTTGTTGGCCTTGTAGGTGAAGAAAACGGCCATCGGCGTCAGTACCATGGTGGATATCCACTTGCCGAACCAGACCGTCCATTCATCGGCTCGGGCCATGCGGTAGCCTGAGGCATCGAAGATATAGAAGATAATATAGACGAGTACGGAGATGATGACGGGAACGCCCAGTCCGCCTTTTCGGATGATGGCACCTAACGGCGCACCGATGAAGAAGAATATGATACACGACAAAGCCAGCGTGATGCGGTTGATGGCCTCCATCTGGTGCAGGCGTTCGCGGCGGTTGAGGTTGAAGGAGTATTCGCTCTTCATCTTCAGCTCGAAAGCTTCAAACTGCGCATGTTCCATGGCTTTTTGAATCACGCGACGCTTCTTCTCGCCCGTCAGCTGTTGGAAGAGGGTATCAAGATTCACCTTTCCTGTAGCGGCTTGAGCGTAGGCTTTCAAAGAGTCTTTCGTGCTGATTTCTGGCATGCGGAATGTGCTAGAGCGGGATTCTTGTTCGAACTGGCGGCCCACGGAGTCGTTGAAGACGATGATGGAGTCGAGGTCGACCAGAATGTCGTTCAGGCTTTTGGCGCGGGCATCACCAACAATGCCCGTCTCGTCGGCCAGGTTGAAATCGCCGTCGAAATCGAGTACGATGCGTTTCTGTGAGAAAGTCTCGCGCCGGTAAGGGATGTTGGCAGAGCCGGCAACGTCCTGAGACTGCATGTTCTCAAACCATTCACCGCTGTACAGATGGAAGAGCAGGTGCTTCTTCTCTGCTGTTGATTGTAGCATGCCGGAGTCAGCCAGAATAATGGCTTGGTCTTCGTAGCTGCCAGTGCGGCGGTAGATCATAATGCCGTAGAGCATGCCTGTCTGCATGTCCTTCTTCTGAACGTAGAGGTTGGCATTAGGAATGCCGTCGTAGAAAACGCCTTCAGGAATCTCCAATTCAGGACTTTTCTGCTTGACCGACATCAGAAGCTGGAAGAACGACTTGTTGGCAGACGGCCCTATGACGTTCTGGAAGTAAAAGGAAACACCAGCAATCAGCAGTACCAGCACGATGAGCGACCGTGAAGCTTGGAGCAGCGAGATGCCGGCAGCCTTGATGGCTGTCAGTTCAGAACTTTCACCCAGATTGCCGAAGACGATGAGCGCCGACAGCAGAATGGCCAGAGGGAAAGCCTGCGGCATCAGCATCAGCCCCATGTACCAGAAGAACTGAAGCATGATGTCCAGCGACAGGCCTTTGCCTATCAGCTCGTTCACGTAGCGCCACAGGAACTGCATCATCAGCACGAACTGGCAGATGAAAAACGCTCCTAAAAACAGCTGTAGGAACTGCTTGGTTATGAATAGGTCTAACTTCTTAATGCCAAACATACATTTGAGCCTATAGTCCGCTCACTTCGTGCAGGCGTTCCATATTGCCGTCCCATAAACCATGCAGGTCGTCAATATCCTCGGGAAGTGCATAGTCGTCAATGTGCAGGAACAGTTCTCCCGTCAGTTCGCTGCGCCCGATGCGCATCTCCCAATAAGCTTGGGAGTCGTCCTCATTCATCCACTGAAAACGGATGTGGTCGTTTTTCTGACACTCCAGAATCTTTGCCTCCAATGTGTGATGGTCAGTCCACGACTGTCCCCACGTGAGTGAAATGATGCCTTCGCTTATCTCTTCAATACTATCAGCGAGCCACCGGTTTAATCCGTGGATAGTCCCGATTTGTTCCCAGACAATGTTTGCCGAAGTCGTTGCTAATGGGTACTCAATACTGAGCTTTTGCTTCGTCGTATTCATAATATGCCCGTGTTTTTTTTGTTAATTTAGGGGCAAAATTACAACATTTTTTCCAAATTTGAAATTTTTCTTCTGGAAATTTTGTTAATTCAAAAAATTATTACTACCTTTGCACCCGCAAAATGAAGATGGCGGGATAGCTCAGCTGGTTAGAGCGCATGATTCATAATCATGAGGTCGCCGGTTCAATCCCGGCTCCCGCTACAAAGAAAATCAAGAGGTTACGAAAGTAATCTCTTTTTTCGTGCAACAAAAACACAATCGAAAAAAAATCCCACGGCCTGGGACAAATTTCCCACGGCCTGGGACAAATTTCCCACGGCTTGGGACAAAAACGCGGAGCCTCCACATAAATCGGTAGAGACTCCCCAAAACACAACCGAACAGCTTTTTATTCATAATTTGGCTCGACTTCATGGAGTGTCAATTCAACTTTTTTGTGCAAAAAAAGCAAATAGACCCCCAAAAAGCGGTGAAAATTATAATATAAATAAGGTAAAATGGCAAAAAATGAAAAATCTGTGTTTTGTTTTCGTGGAAAATTCGTATCTTTGTGCCGTGTAGAAAAAAATTACTATGATAGGAAGAATGATCATCTGCTGCCTGCTATTCTCCTTGAATGCAGTAGCACAGGAACAAGCAATGACGAACGAAGCAGGAGCAGAGTCAAGCTCGCTTGAACTAAGCCCTGAAAAGGAGAATTGCAATGAAATTGAGACTCCAGACAGTGTAAGTACACAGGAAAGTAAGACGACCCTGATGATGCGGCTTCGTCAGGTGCAGCAATTTTTAGACACCAGAGCCAAGAAGAAGGTGGACCCGCACTACATCGAAGTGCCCAACAAGCCTTGGAGAGTGATACTGCGCTACAAGGAGAACGCTGTAGAGGTGGACTACAGCCAGAGCGTCGACATTCCCGCCTACAACGACCATTCAGACTGGAATCTGTGTTTCGAGCCCCCCATAGCATCTTCCGTCGGTTTCTGGGTGGGCTATCGTGGTACGGGAATCTCCTATTCCAAGTCGCTCACCAAGAACGCAGGACGCTATTACTCCATCAGCTCGACGGGAGCCAAGTACGGCTTCAACTTCCGACTGAGGCGCTTCAACACGCAGGACGCCAGTTTCAGCTCGACAGACCGCAATCTGGATACGGGTGTCGAAACGCGGAGTGACACAACCTTCACCATGCCGGCACCGGTATGGATTCGTTCCGTCTACATCAATGGTTACTACGTGTTCAACGGCCGCCGCTACTCGCAGTCTGCAGCCTACAACCAGGCGGTCATCCAGCGTCGCTCCGCAGGCTCTTTCCTCTTAGGAGCCACCTGGTACCAGTCGTCGTTCGACTATTCGGACATCGAGAACTTCGCCTTTATGCTTGTCGGCCACGGCATCTACCGCGCCAAGGTACACCAGGCCAACCTCGGTGTCGGCTACGGCTACAACTGGGTACCGCTGCGAGGTCTGGTCTTCAACGTGATGGCCATGCCTACCGTCAGTGTCTACAACCGTGTAAAAACCTACAGATACGACTTCAACTACGACCTGTCACCCAAAGAGCCTGTCGATGACTACGGAGACTGGAACAAGGAGACGAAGCGATGGACCAACGGTAAGTCGTATAAGCCCATCGAAATGGCCGATTTGGATAACCCTCAGTTTGACTACTGGGATATAGAGTCCGATGTGGACTATAGCTGGTTCCGCCTCAACCTGGACCTGCGCCTCGGCATTGCCTACAACTGGAGCAATTACTTCATTGGCGCCCAGGCACAGTACAACAATTTCCACTATAAGAACGATCACGGCAAAGTCAATATCTTCGATGCCTACGCCCGCTTGTCATTTGGTGTGAGACTGTAGGGAAGAATAGTTCTTTGCCGTTATCGTCCTTTGAAAAGGCTCGCAATAACTTTGTTAAGGCATTCCGTGTTAAAAATAGTCAATAATCTCCTGGATTAATGAGAAATGATTAATTTTGCAAAATAATCAAATAGAAAAAACGATGAAAAGAACCCTGATCCTTTCCGCGCTCTTTGCTGTCGGCACGATGGCCAGTGCTCAAGACAAACTGTATGCTGACGAGTTTTCCATAGGCGACGTGACGTTGTTGGACGGGCCGCTGAAAAAGGCTCGCGACCTGAACGTCAGCGTGCTGTTGAAGTACGACAACGATCGTCTGCTGGCACCTTATCTGAAGGAGGCGGGACTGACGCCCAAAGGGAAGTCATATCCCAACTGGGATGGATTGGACGGACACGTCGGTGGACACTATCTGACGGCGATGGCCATCAATGCCGCTACAGGCAGCAAAGAGTGTAAGGAACGCTTGGAATATTGGATTAGCGAGTTGCAACGCTGTGCTGATGCCAACGCCAAGAACCACCCTGAATGGGGCAAGGGCTATGTAGGCGGTGTTCCTGGCAGCGACCGCATCTGGTCGGCGTATAAGAAGGGAAACTTCGGACCCTATTCGGGCGCATGGGTACCATTTTATAATGTGCATAAGATGTATGCCGGCCTGCGTGATGCGTGGGTATATTGCGGCAATGAGCAGGCCAAGCAGCTGTTCCTTGGCTTCTGCGATTGGATTATTGACATGACAGCGAATCTCAGCGATGCTCAAGTGGAACGTACACTGCATACGGAGCACGGCGGTATGAACGAGGTGCTCGCCGATGCCTACGCCATTACAGGCGAGATGAAATATCTGGACGCGGCCCGTCGCTTCTCGCACAAGCGTCTGCTTACGCCACTGTCACAGCGGCAGGACTGCCTGGATAATCTGCACGCCAACACGCAGGTTCCGAAGGTGGTGGGTTTCGAACGTATTTCGGAACTCTCGGGTGACGAAGTGTACCATAATGCCAGTGCTTACTTCTGGGACATTGTGACCGGGGAGCGGTCACTCGCGTTCGGCGGCAATAGTCGTCGCGAACACTTCCCCAGCAAGGAGGCCTGTCAGGATTTTGTCGAGGATATCGATGGTCCCGAGACTTGTAACACCAACAATATGTTGAAACTGACCGAGGAACTGCACCGCCGCAATCCTGAGGCTCGCTATGCCGACTTCTATGAGTTGGCCACGTTCAACCATATTCTTTCGAGTCAGCATCCGGAACATGGTGGCTACGTCTATTTCACGTCAGCCCGTCCGCGTCATTACCGCAACTATTCTGCGCCCAACGAGGCCATGTGGTGTTGCGTTGGAACCGGTATGGAGAATCACGGTAAATATGGGCAGTTCGTCTATACCCACGTTGGTGAAGCCTTGTTTGTAAACCTCTTTGTCGCTTCCGAACTGAATTGGAGGGAAAAAGGCATTCAGCTCCGTCAGGAAACGGCATTTCCCTATAGTGAAACCAGTAAGATTACTATTACGCAGGGCAAAGGCAAGTTTGCGCTACAGGTGCGTTACCCTGGTTGGGTGAAGCCGGGACAGTTCTCGGTGAAGGTGAACGGTCAGCCCGTGCAGATTGTTACTGGCCCGTCATCCTACGTCACCATTGACCGTCAATGGAAGAAAGGCGACGTGGTGGACATCAATTTCCCCATGTACAATAGCGTGAAGTATCTGCCTAACCTGCCGCAGTACATTGCTTTGATGCATGGTCCTATTATGCTTGCAATGAAGACTGGTACAGAGGATTTGGCTAGTCTGATTGCCGACGACAGCCGTTTCGGACAATTGGCAGTGGGTAAGAAATTGCCCATCAACGAGGCACCTATCCTGATTAATAATCATATCGACGACATCGCCAACCATCTGCAACCCATTGCCGGCAAACCCCTGCACTTCACGTTCAACACCAAGATGGGCAACGAGATTCGCAACGAGCTGATGCCGTTCTTCGAGTTGCACGACTCGCGCTATATGATGTATTGGTTGGCTCTGACAGAGGATAGTTATCAGGGATATCTGGACAATCTGGCTAAGCAGGAACAGGAACGTCAGGCTTTGGAGGCTCGTACAACCGATAAAGTTCAGCCTGGCGAGCAACAGCCTGAGAGCGATCACTTTATGGAGACAGACGATTCGTTCGTAGGTAACACCAACGACGTCTTCTTCCGTGATGCTCGTGACGGTCACTATTTCAGCTACCTGATGCAGACCGGCGGCCAGACCGAC
Organism: Prevotella sp.; assembly: GCA_017545045.1. Classification (GTDB taxonomy): domain Bacteria; phylum Bacteroidota; class Bacteroidia; order Bacteroidales; family Bacteroidaceae; genus Prevotella. The sequence continues at coordinate 39,020 of JAFYDA010000132.1, forward strand.
CTCTCGCTGCGCCTGAAGTATTGGGGCGTTGGCGAGTGGAAGAGCCATGAGTTCGACATCTTCGTAGATGACGTACTGGTGACATCGGTGAACAACACGGGCAAGTACCGTATCTCAGAATTCAAGTACGAGACATATCCCATCCCTGCAGAACTCCTGAAAGGTAAGACACAAGTCCGCGTGAAGTTCGTGGCCAAGCCCCGCAAGCAAATCGGCGAGATCTATGAGGTAAGGCTGGTGAAGAGCGTCGCCCCGTAATGGCTTTGTGTTTCTGTTTCTGAAAAAACTAATCATTCATCTTATAAATGTCACAAGCAATTCAAAAGACTTTGCGCGACAGTGCTGCCATGCGCTGGACCGCCTTGCTGCTCTTGGCTTTGGCCATGTTCTGCAGCTACATTTTCATGGACATTCTCTCACCCATCAAAGACCTGATGCAGGAGACCCGCGGCTGGGACTCTACCGCCTTTGGTACGATGCAGGGCTCAGAGGTGTTTCTCAACGTGTTTGCCTTCTTCCTCATCTTTGCGGGTATCATCCTCGACAAGATGGGCGTGCGCTTCACGGCAGTCCTGTCGGCAGCCGTGATGCTCGTCGGTGCGTGTATCAAGTGGTACGCCGTCAGCGAATCATTCATCGGCAGCGGCCTCGAAGTGTGGTTCACACAGAATCTGAACTACATTCCCCTGTTCGATGAGCTCGGTGTATCTCCGTTCTATGAGGGCATGCCCGCCTCGGCTAAGTTTGCCGCCTGCGGCTTCATGATCTTCGGTTGCGGCTGTGAGATGGCCGGCATCACCGTCTCTCGCGGTATCGTCAAGTGGTTCAAGGGCCGTGAGATGGCCTTGGCCATGGGTTCGGAGATGGCACTGGCCCGTCTGGGTGTTGCCACCTGCATGATTTTCTCTCCGTTCTTCGCCCGTCTCGGCGGTGCTGTCAGCGTCAGCCGTTCCGTGGCCTTCGGTGTGGTTCTCATGTGTATCGCCCTTATCATGACCATCGTCTATTTCGTGATGGATCAGAAGTTGGACGCACAGACAGGCGAAGCCGAGGAAAAGGATGATCCGTTCAAGGTTTCCGATATTGGTAAGATTCTGTCCGATTCTGGTTTCTGGCTCGTAGCCCTGCTCTGTGTGCTTTACTACTCGGCCATCTTCCCGTTCCAGAAGTACGCTGTCAACATGCTACAGTGCAACCTGTCGCTGACGGCTCCTGCTGCCGACTCGTTCTGGGCGAGTCCCAGCGTCACCCTCGTCCAGTATGTCATCATGCTCGTCGTAGCAGCTGCCGGCTTCGCCTCTAACTTCCAGAAAAAGGCTAACATCAAGTACGGCCTGCTGGCGTTGAGCATCCTGTCGCTTATTACTTATTGTTATATGGGTTACATGCGCCAGTCGGCTGAGAGCATTTTTGCCGTGTTCCCCTTGTTGGCCGTTCTGATTACGCCTATTCTCGGCTCTTATGTCGACCACAAAGGTAAGGCCGCTTCTATGCTCATTCTCGGTTCGTTGCTGCTGATAGCTTGCCACCTGACGTTTGCCTTCGTGCTGCCTCTGTTCAAGGAATCGGCTGTCGGCGGCATCGTCATTGCCTACGTCACCATCCTCGTGCTCGGCTCGTCGTTCTCGCTGGTGCCCGCCTCGCTGTGGCCTTCAGTGCCCAAGCTCGTCGACGCGAAGGTCATCGGTTCGGCCTATGCGCTGATTTTCTGGATTCAGAACATCGGCCTGTGGCTCTTCCCATTGCTGATAGGTAAGGTGCTCGATGCTACCAATCCCGGTGTCACCGACCCGACGCAGTTCGACTATACCGCCCCGTTGGTGATGCTGGCCTTCCTCGGTGTGGCTGCACTGATTCTCGGCTTCATCCTGAAAGCCGTTGATAAGAAAAAGGGCATCGGATTGGAACTGCCCAACATCAAAGAATAACTCCGCTTAAAGCTGTGCTGATTCCGGCACAGCTTTTTTAATGGCGATGCGCTTGTTTGTTTGCGAACACGTGTCGCCGTGCCTTTTATGTCATTTTTCGTTGATTTATATCAAAAATATATCAAAAAGAAAGATTTTCTGTAAATTTTCCGATAAATTGTTTGGTATTTCAGATTTTTGCTGTAATTTTGCAAGCCGAAAAACAGATAAACATAAATAATTAACAAACAAAACAAAAAAAGATTATGAATGCAGCACAAGTTGTAGAGCAGTTGAAGCAGCGCTTCCCCAACGAGCCGGAGTACATCCAGGCAGTATCTCAAGTTCTTCCCACCATCGAGGAGGAGTACAACAAGCACCCCGAGTTCGAGAAGGCCAACCTGATTGAGCGCCTTTGCATCCCCGACAGAGTTTGCGAGTTCCGTATCACATGGGTTGACGACCAGGGTAAGGTCCAGACCAACATGGGTTATCGCATCCAGCACAACAACGCCATTGGCCCGTACAAAGGCGGTCTGCGTTATCACAAGAGCGTGAACCTCGGTATCCTGAAGTTCCTTGCCTTTGAGCAGACCTTCAAGAACTCTCTGACGACCCTTCCTATGGGTGGTGCCAAGGGTGGCTCTGACTTCTCTCCCCGTGGTAAGAGCGACGCTGAGGTGATGCGTTTCTGCCAGGCCTTCATGAACGAGCTGTATCGCGTGATTGGTCCCGACGAGGACGTTCCCGCAGGCGACATCGGTGTTGGTGGCCGTGAGGTAGGCTATCTGTTCGGACAGTACAAGAAGCTCACCCATCAGTTCCAGGGCGTGCTCACCGGTAAGGGAATCCCCTTCGGCGGTTCACTCATCCGTCCTGAGGCTACTGGTTACGGTACCGTATACTTCCTCTGCTCTATGCTGGCTACCCGCAACACCGACATCAAGGGCAAGAAGGTCCTGATCTCTGGTGCTGGTAACGTGGCTCAGTATGCTGCTGAGAAGTGCCTGCAGCTCGGTGCTATTCCTATGACCATGTCTGACTCTGACGGTTACATCTACGATCCCGATGGTATCGATCGCGCTAAGCTCGACTACATCATGGAGCTGAAGAACGTGGAGCGCGGACGTATCAAGGAGTATGTCGAGGAATATCCCACAGCCGTTTATCATGAGGGCAAGCGCCCCTGGTACGAGAAGGCCGACATCGCACTGCCTTGCGCTACACAGAACGAGATCAACGGTGATGAGGCTGCCGCACTGGTGAAGAATGGCGTGATTGCTGTTGCCGAGGGTGCCAACATGCCTTCACTGCCTGAGGCTATCAAGATTTTCCAGGATGCCAAGATTCTCTACTCTCCTGGTAAGGCTTCTAACGCCGGTGGTGTGTCAGTATCAGGTCTTGAGATGTCGCAGAACTCTGAGCGTCTGAGCTGGACGGCTGAGGAGGTTGACAACTACCTGAAGCGCATCATGAACGACATTCACGAGAACTGCGTGAAGTACGGTACTGAGAAGGATGGCTACATCAACTACGTGAAGGGTGCCAACGTCGCCGGCTTCATGAAGGTAGCTAAAGCTATGATGGCTCAAGGAATCGTGTAATCGTAAACAACACATACACATAATATTTAAGCGGGAAGAGACTTGATGGTTCTCTTCCCGCTTCTTTTGTTCGCCCAACATGGGCATACTCTAACGGGTGTAAGTCCCTACTGCGCCCCGACAGGGGGAAGCATACAGCCAACGGCAAGGGT
>JAFYDA010000133.1 GCA_017545045.1 Prevotella sp.
AGAGCATGTTCTTTCTTGCATCAACCTTGAGAATAAAATACTTCAGGGCACCCATACCCACAATGCGGGCAATCTCGCGGCGCTCTTCCTCGGTCATGTCGTCAAACTTACCCAGTTCCATCGAGGTTTTGTAGGCATCCTCAACCATCAGTGCCATCAGGTCGTCGGCATCCACCACCGTTCCCTCGCGGCTCTTCATCTTACCGTTGGGCAGTTCTACCATACCGTAAGAGAAGTGAACCAGCTCCTTGCCCCACTTGAAGCCCAGACGGTCCAGCAGGATAGAGAGCACTTGGAAGTGATAGTTCTGTTCATTGCCCACCACATAGATCATTTTGTCGATGGGGTAGTCTTGGAAACGCATCTCGGCGGTGCCGATGTCCTGTGTCATATATACTGAGGTGCCGTCGCTACGCAGCAGCAGTTTCTGGTCGAGACCCTCGTTGGTGAGGTCGGCCCAAACCGAGTTGTCCTCGTGGCGCTCAAAGAGGCCCTTGGCGAGACCTTCTTCTACCTTGGCCTTACCCTTCAGGTAGGTCTGGCTCTCGTAGTAAATCTTATCGAACGATACGCCCATCTCCTTGTAGGTCTCGTCGAAGCCGGCATACACCCAGTTGTTCATCTTCTCCCACAGGGCGCGCACCTCGGGGTCGTTCTGCTCCCACTTTACCAGCATCTCGTGAGCCTCCTTGATGAGCGGAGCCTCCTGCTTGGCCTTTTCTTCGTCCATACCCTGTGCCATGAGTTCCTTAACCTCCTCACGGTAGTGCTTGTCGAAGGCCACGTAGTAGTCACCAATCAGGTGGTCTCCCTTCTTGCCAGATGACTCGGGTGTCTCGCCATTGCCGTACTTCAGCCAAGCCAGCATGGACTTACAGATATGAATACCGCGGTCGTTCACGATGTTCGTCTTGACCACCTTATTGCCGTTGGCCTCCATAATCTGAGCCAGCGACCAACCCAATAGATTGTTGCGGACGTGACCGAGGTGCAGGGGCTTGTTGGTGTTGGGGGATGAGTATTCAATCATCACGAGGGGTGAACCCTCGTGCGCGGCTTTCATGCCAAAGTGGTCATCGGTATCGATAGCCTGCAGCAATTGCAGCCAGGCTCCATCGCCCACGCTCAGGTTCAGGAATCCCTTCACCACGTTGAATTTTTCTACAGCAGCACAGTTGGTCACCAGATATTCACCAATTTCCTGTGCCGTCTGCTCCGGACTTTTCTTAGCAGCTTTTACAAATGGAAAAACCACCAACGTTAGGTTACCTTCAAACTCACTTCTCGTCTTCTGTAGCTGCAACATCTTTTCTGTGGCGTCCATGCCATAGAGGGCCTTCACGGCCTCGCCTGCAGCCATACTGATTAATGCTTCAATATTCATTTTTTCAAGATTTGGGTGCAAAGGTACAAAAAAAATAGGAATGAGAAATGAGAAATAAGAATTATTTCGTAACTTTGCAATCTATTATAAGTCAATAAAGAAACTATGAAAAGAAAACTACTGACACTCGCCCTTTTGTTGGCTGCCATCGTTGAGGCACAGCCACAGGCACTGATGTCTCATCCCTGGCAAGGTAAGCGGGTGGCCTATTTCGGTGATTCCATTACCGATCCACGTAACACTGGTTCAAAGAAGAAATACTGGGGATTCCTTGAGGACTGGCTCCAGATAACTCCCTACGTCTATGGCGTCAGTGGTCGTCAGTGGAACGATATTCCACGGCAGACAGACCAGCTAAAGCAGGAGCACGGTCAGAACTTTGACGCTATCCTCGTCTTCTGTGGCACTAATGACTATAATAGTGCCGTGCCTATTGGCACATGGTGGGACGAGCGAGTGACCAGTGTCATGTACGGTCATGGCAAACCTAAGGAGATGAATACCCGTCGCCAGCGTACACCATCCATGGACCCCACTACTTTCAAAGGTCGAATCAATATTGCAATGGATTCCTTGAAGCGTACCTTCCCCACGAAGCAGATTGTGCTGCTGACGCCGATTCACCGTTCAGTCTTCCATGCCAACGAGAAAAACTGGCAATGCGATGAGTCGTACACCAACCGCTGCGGCGAATATCTTGATGCCTACGTTGATGCGGTGAAGGAGGCTGGCAATATATGGGCGGTGCCCGTCATCGACTGGAACGCCTCTTCCGGGTTGTTCCCTCTGATAAAAGAGCACGGGCAGTATTTCAAGGCAGAGACCGATTTGCTGCATCCTAATGACGATGGTCATCAGCGCATGGCTCGCACACTGATGTATCAGCTATTAACAGTGCCTTGCACGTTTTGATGATGAGAACGAGAATTATATTGATGACGCTGTTTTTATGCGTTACGCTTGAGAGCTTTGGACAGTGGGCGGCACGTCAGCATGTGGATGACTTCGTGCAATATGTTCCTGCCGCCGCTGCGCTGGGACTGGAATTCTGTGGTGTTCCCGCCCGACATACATTGCGAGAACGAGCAGTGGTGACTGCCACGGCCTTTGCTACGATGACGGCCGTTACGGGTGGACTGAAACTGACTGTCAAGGAGAATCGTCCTGACGGACGCGACAACAAGTCTTTTCCTTCTGGTCATGCCGCCAGGTCGTTTATGGGAGCAGAACTTGTGCGTTCGGAGTATGGCTGGGGATGGGGCATTGGTGCCTACGCACTGGCCACGGGCATAGGCGTGTTACGCGTGGCTGGCGACCATCACTATACGCACGATGTGCTGGCAGGAGCGGCCGTTGGTGTACTTTCCGCACGTTTCGCCTACTGGGTGCTGCCCCTTGAACGCCGTATATTAGGATGGGAGGGCAAAGACGTTTCCGTCAGTGCCCTCCCAACTTATCATGCTGAGAGCCACGGTTTAGGTTTCTCCGTGGCACTTACATTTACACATTAAAAATCTTGAAGCGTCGTACGCAACATGGTTTCTTATCTGTGTTGCTATTTCACGTACTCTGAGAAATCTGTCAATTTCATGTCGCCCTTGCGTGCCAGCGTGTCGTGCATGGCGAAAGCGGCAGTGAGGCAGTGATGCGTGTGACCGCCGGTACCTAACTTGAGGTAGTCCCACAGCAACTGCTTGTAGTCGGGGTGTGCACAGTTCTCAATGATGCACTGGGCACGCTGCATCGGACTCTTACCACGCAGGTCGGCCACGCCCTGCTCTGTCACGATGACATTGACGTCGTGTTCCGAGCTGTCTTGGTGTGTTACGAAAGGAACGACACTTGAAATGCAGCCGCCTTTGGCTACTGACGGACATGTGAAGATGCTGAGGTAGGCATTGCGGATGAAGTCGCCGCTACCGCCGATGCCATTCATCATCTTCGTGCCGCTGATATGCGTGGAATTGGCATTACCATAGATATCGACTTCAATAGCGGTGTTGATGGCGATAACGCCCAGACGGCGGATGACAGCCGGGTGATTGGAGATTTCACTCTGGCGCAGCGTCAGGTGATGCTTGAAATAGTCCATGTTGTCATATACCTGCTTCAGGCATTCGTTCGAGACAGTCAGCGAACAGGCTGAAGCATCTTTCACGCGGCCGTGTAGCATCATGCCGACGACGGCATCCTGCAGCACTTCAGTGTAGATGTTGAAGTCGGGCACGTGCTTGTCCTCACCCAGTGCGCCAAGGATGGCATTAGCCGTAGATCCCACGCCACTCTGCAAGGGCAGGAACTCCTTGGGAATGCGGCCGGCATGCAGTTCGTCAACCAAGAACTCAGCCGTGAGATAACCAATCTTGTCCGTTACGGGGTCGCTGTCCTTAAAAGCACGGGCCTCGTCAGGAATGTTACATTCAACGACGCCTACCACTTTCTCCTTTGGTATAGAAACGTAGGGCACGCCGATGCGGTCGCTCACATTGAAGATGGGAATGGGTTTGCGATAAGGTGGGTCGAGCGGCTCATACACGTCGTGGATGTATTTGGCATCGGGGCTGTGGAATGAGTTCAACTCAAGGATGACTTTCTTGGCCAGACGGGCTGCTGTAGGCGAGATGCCGCCAGCAGCGGTCAGATAGACGTGATAGTCACTGCCGCAGTCCTCAATGTCGCAGACCTCAAGGATAGCCCAGTCGACGTCGCCGTAGAATCCGTAGCGCAGTTCCTGTGCCATGTGGCTCAAGTGCAGGTCATTGTAAGGGATTTCCCCTGCATTGACATGCTTACGGAAGTCAGGATTTGTTGTGTAGGGAGCACGGTAGAGAATCGCTTGTGCGTTAGCCAGATCACCATCTGTCGACTGACCTGTTGAGGCACCCGTGAATATTGCTACCTTGAACTCCCGGCCGGCCTCGTGTTCTGCCACGGCCAACTTTGCCAACTCCTTTGTCGTAGCCTTTGCCACGCCTGCAGGAGTAAAGCCACTCATGGCGATATGGTCGCCATTCTTAATCAGTGCTGCAGCCTCTGCAGCAGTCATACGTGTGTACATAATATATAATTTGACTATTTATAATTTACGAATTGTGTGCAAAATTACTTATTTTTGGGCAAACTGCCAAACAAAATATTATGATTTTAAGATATTATAGGTATTCCATCAACACATCCCATACGGCAATGATGTGACAAACAGAGCCAAGGAGGACGAAGAAATGGAAGACGGAATGCATATATTTCTTCTTATTGAGGGAATAGAAGACGGCGCCTACAATATAGCTCACTCCCTCGGCTACAATCCAGATAAAAGCGGCAGTGGAGACACTGTCGACAAGAGGCTTGAAGGCCACCAGCACACTAAGCCCCATGCCAATAAAACAGAAAGTTTCGAGGTTGGAGTGCTCTTTCAGTCGGATGAAGCTGACAATGGTGCCTGCCACGGCGCATAGCCATACAAACAAGAATAGTCCCCAGCCCCAGTAGCCCTGTTGGCGGAGGGCGACAAGTGTCAGTGGCGAATACGAGCCGGCAATGTGCCAATAGATGGCGGCATGATCCCATTTACGGAGCCGTTCCTTCCATTTGGAGTGATGACGGATGGAGTGGTAGAGCGTGGAGGCCATATAGGAGGCGAGCATGCCAAAAAGATAGAGGATGACGCCGATACGTGCCCAGTTGTTATCGCTTTGGAAACACCACACGAGGAAGAGAATACCGAAGACAATACCCATCAGGATACCGCCGCCGTGTGACGATGCATTCCAAATTTCTTCTTTCTTCGTGTAGCGTATCATTTCTTTCTGATCAGTGTCAGTCCGTCGCGGAGGGGCAGGATAACCTGTTCTGTTCGCGGGTCATTGGTGACGTAATTGTTGAAAAGTTCAATGCCCTGTGTTTGGTGGTCACCGTCATAGGCATGGTCGATGACATGTCCGTCCCAGAGGGTATTGTCTGCTATGATATAGCCACCGGGATTCAGCACAGAGAGTACCATGTCGTAGCATTCGCGGTAAGTACGCTTGTCGCCATCGATGAAGGCCATGTCAAACGTTATCCCGAGACGGGGAGCCTCCTTCACGGCATCGCCAATGATGAACGTTATTTTGTCTGCCACATCGCTGCCTTCAATCCATTGTCTGGTAAAATCCTCCATTTCGTCGTTGATTTCGAAGGTGTAGAGGTGTCCTTCGCCTGTCAGTCCTTCAGCCATTGAAATGGCAGAATAACCGCTGAACGTCCCCACTTCAAGTACGTTTCGTGGCTTGATCATCTGCACCAGCATTTTCAGCAATCGTCCTTGCAAGTGACCACTCGCCATGCGGCCGTGAATGGTGTGGATGTTTGTGGCGCGCCAAAGTCTGTATAGGTAGTCTGGCTCTGGCGATGTGTGCTGGAGTATGTAGTCATCAAGAGTCATCCCACCAATGCTTCTACCGCTAACCTGTAGGATTCGAGTCCGAAGCCACAGATGACTCCACGGCAGGCACATGAGATGAGGGAGCGGTGGCGAAACTCTTCGCGCTGGTGTACATTGGAGATATGCACTTCAATGACAGGACACTTTAGGCTTCGTATACAGTCTTGTAGTGCCACGCTGGTGTGGGTGTAGGCTCCGGCATTGAGCACAATGCCGTCGTAGCCGCCGAAGAAGCCGGTTTCCTGCATCTTGTTGATAAGTTCGCCCTCGATGTTGCTTTGATAGTAATCTATCTGTACGTCAGGGTATTTCGCCTGTAGCTGAGGCAGATAACTGTCAAACGATTCGCTGCCGTAAATACCGGGCTCGCGTTGTCCGAGCAGGTTGAGGTTGGGGCCGTTGATAATCTGTATTTTCATGTCTGCATAATTAAGACGGGGCAAAGGTACAAAAAAAAAGAGAAAAGAGAAATGAGAAAAGAGTTTTTTTTGTACCTTTGCAAGCAATACAAGAAAATCGCACAGAAATGATACAATCAATGACTGGCTACGGTAAAGCTGTCGTAGCTTACAAGGACAAGAAAATCAGCGTAGAAGTAAAGTCTCTGAATTCGAAACAGCTGGATCTCCAGACGCGCATTGCGCCACTTTATCGGGAGAAGGAAATGGAAATTCGTCAGATGGTGGCGGCCTCTGTCATCCGTGGTAAAGTCGACCTCTGCTTGTGGATAGAGAAAGATGCCGTAGTGGATGCCACGCCCATTAATGCCGCGCTGGTTGAAAACTACTATCGACAGATGACAGACATCGCAGCGAAGGCAGGCATACCTTTGCCGGAAGACCCGATGTATACACTGCTGCGCATGCCCGATGTACTGACAAAGACGGAGCAGGAAGTGCTCGGCGACGATGAGTGGGCTGTTGTACGGAAGGCAGTTGGCGAGGCTCTCGAAGCCTTGATTAATTTCCGTACTCAGGAAGGAGCTGCTCTCGAAAAGAAGTTTACGGAGAAGATAGACAATATTCAGCAGTTGTTGGCTGAGATAGAACCATACGAGAAAGGACGTGTGGAAAAAATCCGCCAGCGCATCACTGAGGGTCTTCAGCAGATACCGGGAGTAGAGTACGACAAGAACCGTCTTGAGCAAGAACTGATTTACTACATAGAAAAGTTGGACATCAGCGAAGAGAAGCAGCGCTTGACGAATCATCTGAACTATTTCCGGGAGACCATGGCCGAGCCTGCTGGACAGGGTAAGAAATTAGGATTTATTGCTCAAGAAATGGGGCGGGAAATCAACACTACCGGATCTAAGTCGAATCAAGCCGAAATGCAGAATATCGTGGTAAGGATGAAAGACGAGCTTGAACAAATCAAGGAACAGGTTCTTAATGCATTGTAGGATATGAAGGGTAAAATGCTAATAGTAAGTGCTCCCTCGGGCAGTGGTAAGTCTACTATTGTGAACTGGCTCATGCAGGAGCATCCTGAATTGCGGCTGTACTTCTCCATTTCGTGTACCAGCCGTGCACCACGCGGTAATGAGCAGAATGGTGTAGAATACTATTTCCTGACACCAGAGGAATTTAGGAGTAAGATAGCCAACGAGGAATTCTTAGAGTACGAGGAAGTCTATCAGGACCGTTTCTATGGTACGTTGAAGTCCCAAGTGGAGCGCCAGCGTGAAGCTGGGCAGAACGTTGTGTTTGACGTTGACGTGAAAGGCGGCATCAATATAAAGAAGTATTACGGAGATGAGGCCTTGAGCCTTTTCATCCAGCCGCCGTCGGTGGAAGAGTTGCGCCGGCGACTGACGGGTCGTGGTACAGATAAGCCCGAAGCCATCGAAGAGCGACTGGCAAAAGCTGAATATGAACTGACTTTTGCACCGCAATTCGACCGCGTTGTGGTGAACGATGACTTAGAAACGGCCAAGCGAGAGGCATTGCAGATTATCAACGGTTTCCTGAATGACTAAAACGGGCATCTTTGGCGGTTCTTTCAATCCCATTCACAATGGACACATCGCCTTGGCGCGACAGTTACGCGAGGCTGCCGGGCTCGATGAAGTATGTCTGATGGTGTCGCCGCAGAATCCGTTGAAACAGCAGAGGTCGTTGTTAAGTGACGACCTGCGTCTGCAGATGGCTCAGCGGGCTGTTGCTGACGAGCCGTTCATTCATGTCTGTGACTATGAGTTTCACTTGCCGCGACCGTCGTATACGTGGAACACTCTACAAGCGTTGAAAGCCGACAATCCCGACCGTGAGTTTGTATTGATGATTGGCGGCGACAACTGGGAAGGTTTCCACCGTTGGTATCGGGCCGATGATATCATCCGTAACTATCAAATCATCGTCTATCCTCGTCGGGGCAGCGTTATTGATACCGCATCACTACCCTCCAACGTCACCGTCGTCGAGGCAGAACTGCTCGACATTTCAAGCACAGAGATTCGCCGTCGTGTACGCCAGGGACTCCCTGTCACTGACATGGTACCCGCCAGTATCATAGATGCGGTCATGTCATACTATCAAACATAATGCGTTGGGTTGTCAATAATTAATGATAACCGATTTCTTGTATATATTTTGTGTAACAGGTGTGCCTAAAACGGTGACGTGGTCTTTCGGATCATCGCTTTCGGAGCCGTTGTCACAAGCCCAACTCTTACTGACAGTCACACTGAATGAGCCGCCGCTGACGATGATGCCTGTGTCGCTTTTCACGCCCTTAGGCTTTCCGATGTCATTGGAGCCGGTGGTGGTGATGTTAAGCGTACCGCCCTTGAACTCTACATTCTCCGCACAGTTGATGCCTTTGCCGCCGTCGCCGCTACTTGTAATAGTTAATGTGCCGGCTGACATGACAAAAAGACTGTCGCTCTTGATGCCGGCAGCAGATGTGGTGTCCCTGATACCGTCCACAGTGCTGATTTCACAGTCGCCACTCGTTGTAATCGTAGTCTGTCCACCACTGATGGTCGTGCGGGCGTCGCATTTGATGCCTCGTGCACCATTGGCCTTGACATCGATGGTCAGTGTACCGCCATTGATGGTGAATCCGTCATTTACCTTTATACCATTCGAACCTGTTTCCGATACGTTGACAGTGAAAGTTCCTTCCTCGATGACGATGAAGTCGTCGCTGGCAATGCCGTTCTTTGTGTTACCATTGACTACGAGAGAGCCCGTTCCCTGAAAGTAGATCTGCCCTTCACTGAAGAGCGTACCCTTCTGGTCGATGGCTTGCTCTTGGTAGGACGTGCCGTCTGCCAGCGTATTGGTAGTGCCGTCTGCCAGTGTCACGTAGAGTGCCTTGCCGCATTGGTTGTTGATAGCAGGACCAACGGGGTTGGTCAGCTTCAGACCGTTGAGGACGATGCCGTACTTGCGTTGGTTGTAGATGGTTAAAGAACCGTTGTCCGACGTGCCGCTAAGCGTCAGCAGCAGATATTTTTCCGTTTCAGAAGTCACAATGATGTCTGCTCCCTGTCTGCTGACTGTTATCTGGCTGACGTCACCTGTCAGTGTGGCCGCTGTGCCGTTGTAGACAATGGCAACGTTGAGCGTGTCGGGGGTGGTGATGACTGTCGTGTCACTTTGTCCGCTGTTACCGTATTTATTGAAAAAGTAGTCCAGACTGTAGTTGTCGTCAGTGCTGCATGCCACCAGCGTCAGTGCAGCAGCCACAAGTGAAAAAAATCTTTTCATCATTTAGAATTTGTATTTATAGCCTAAGCCTATCAGGTGGCTGTTTACGTCGTTGTCGTCATCGCCGCTGTTCACGGTCTGATAGCGATAGCTCAGGGAGAACACGTGCTGCTTGCGCACCTTATAGTCGATGCCTATTTGGTAGCGCATCTTCTGAATGCCTTTCTTGTCAGTAAACATCTCCGCGCTTGCCGTTGGGTCGAATTTCCAGTGCGCAATGTCGTAGCTTGCTTGCAGGCGGCTGCGCAGCATGCGTTTGTTTTTACTATTGACCGGATCTAAGCGGTAGCCCGACAGGTAGTCGTTGTCATCGTAAGTGAAGGCATATTTCTTGTCCTTTGCCTCAGGGCGATAGGTGTATTGCCAGCGTTCGCGCAGGCTCAGCTTGAGACGTCCCCAGTCCACGCTGCCCGTCATGCTGACGTTGAAGCGGTGGCGTGTCCCCCAGTACGAGGGTGTCCATTTCTTTGGATCATTGCTGCTGTTCCACGTCAAATCCTCTGGATTGTTGTCGAATAAGATGTTGTAGCCTGCCGATGCTTTCAGCCCCTTGGCGATTTTATATTCGGCGCTTACCCCGGCGCTCCATCGGTCGGCGGTCTTGGTATTGTTACGTGTACGGAACTCACCTTCCATTGAGATATTCCATTTCTTCGACAGTTTCTTCTCAAGGCCCAGTTCATACCACATGCCAAAATCGTCTTTTTGGGCACCAGCCGTAATGGTCAGCCCCAGAAAGACGCTGATGACACAAATCAGTTTCTTCATAAGTTTTTGTGTATAGAGAAAATTATTTTGGCTGCTTGCCTATATAAGCCAGAATGCCACCGTCAACATATAGCACGTGACCATTGACGGCATCCGAAGCGTGTGAAGCTAGGAATACGGCGGGACCACCCAGCTCTGACGGGTCGAGCCAGCGGCCGGCGGGCGTCTTGGCACAGATGAATAAGTCGAACGGATGACGGCTGCCATCGGCCTGCTTCTCGCGCAGCGGAGCAGTCTGAGGCGTAGCGATGTAACCAGGGCCAATGCCGTTGCATTGAATGTTGTACTCACCGTATTCCGAGCAGATATTTCTTGTCAGCATCTTCAGTCCGCCCTTGGCAGCGGCATAGGCACTGACGGTTTCGCGACCCAGTTCCGACATCATCGAGCAGATGTTGATGATCTTGCCTTCGCGACGCTCCATCATCTCAGGAATGACAGCGCTGGAGCAGATAAACGGACCGACGAGGTCGATGTCGATGACTTGCTGGAACTCCTCGCGCTTCATTTCGTGCATGGGGATGCGCTTGATGATGCCTGCGTTGTTGACGAGAATGTCAATCTGGCCAACCTCGTCATGAATCTTCCTTACGAGATTCTTCACGGCCTCCTCGTCAGTGACGTCGCAGACGTAGCCTTTCACGTTCTGGATACCTGCTTCCTTGTAGTTGTCCAAACCGCGCTGCAGTGCGGCCTCATTGATGTCGTTGAAGATAATGGTCTTGGCACCGGCAGCCACAAATGCCTTAGCGATGTTGAAACCAATACCGTAACTTGCGCCGGTAATCCACGCGTTCTTACCCTCTAATGAAAAGATGTTTACCATAATTTATAGTTTTAGCCGATGCAAAAATAGGAAAAATTTTTCATTTCTGCAAAGTTTTTCTTTTTTTTTGCATTTTTTTTCGTAACTTCCCGTTGATTAAACTCAATATAGCAAGGGAAGGTCTCTTCATTTAAAAAATATATTCTTCTTCGTTAGTATGAGGTGTATCAGCTTCCATAAACATCACGAAATAGACGGGCATATACGTCACTTTGCCTTCTTGATAGACCTTGCGCTCATTGGAAATGACAGTGGCCGCATGGACATTGTACTCAGGAACTTTCAGGAGATTGTTGAGCGCACTATGCTCCGTGTAGTCCTTGCCCGACTTGACCTCTATCGGGTGGGTACTCATCGTGGTGTGGTTGTCAACCAGATAGTCCACCTCGCCCTGCTTACGGTTGTCGTAATAGTAGAGCTTATGCCCATGTGCGCGAAGTTCCTGGGCTACCACATTCTCATAGACGGAACCGAGATTGATGCTGCGGATATCGTCGAGAACTGGACGGATGTTGTTGCGATAGAGTATGCCAGTAAGGAGACCCACATC
>JAFYDA010000134.1 GCA_017545045.1 Prevotella sp.
AAAGCGATTTTGGGGAAAGGGGAATTGTGCGCCCAAGTGCGACGTCTTGTAAAACATTATTACTTACTGTAGTTATGAGGGCAATCCATTGGGGTCATGTCCCAATATTACGCATTAAAAAAACTTCTGCGGATTTTGGGTCATACTCATTTCACGTTAAAAGTAATCACGCTGCAAAGTTACGGACTTCGAGCACCGTCAGCTCTTAGTCTTCTGGGGTAGGAACTCCGTGTGGGGCGTTGCCTCAGGCTGCTCCATCAGGTTCGTCAGAATGTTGTCGCGCTCACCGTTGGCGATGATGACGCGGATGCCTGCTTGTTGAATCATCGAGGCTGTGGCATACTTCGACTGCATGCCACCACGTCCAGCCGAACTTTTCTCCGTCTGGATGTACTGCGAAAGATCGGTGCCAGGTGCCACCTCTTTGATGAGCTTCGATTGCGGGTCGGCAGGATTGCCGGTATAGATGCCGTCGATGTTAGAGAGCAGTACGAGAGTGTCGGCCTCCATCATCTGGGCGATGAGGCCGCTGAGCTCGTCGTTATCGGTGAACATCAGCTCGGTGACACTCACCGTGTCGTTCTCGTTGACGATAGGCAGCACGCCATTTTCCAGCATGACACGCATGCAGGCCTGCTGGTTCTCATATTGTTCGCCGGGACGGAAGTTCTCTTTCATCGTGAGCACCTGTCCGACGTGGATGTGGTACTCGCGGAACAGGTCGTAGTACAGCCCGATGAGCTTGGCCTGCCCCAAGGCCGAGAACAGCTGGCGCTGTTCCACGGAGTCCAGTTCGTGATCCACGGCATCGAGCTCACGACGGCCACAGGCCACGGCACCCGACGACACCAGTATCACTTCAAAGTCGTGCTGACGCAACCACGCTATCTGGTCGACAAGTGCCGACATACGCGTCACGTCGAGTCGCCCGTCGGAGCGTGTCAGGGCATTCGAGCCGATCTTTACAACGATTCGTTTCATTTCCTTACAGATTCTTTTTTATCTCTTCTACCACGTCCTTTGTCCAGGCAGCATCGTAGCCGGTATTAACGTGGACGAAACCCTGTCCTGATGTGGCGATGATGACTTGATATTCGCCAGGAGCGTAGGGCGTACCACTGTTGTTAAATGTTACGTCAGTGATGTCGCTCTTGTAGATGCGGCGTCCTTCCACGATGAGAAAGTCCTTGTAGGCCAGTATGACTCCCAAGGCTTCATTGGCCCGCGCCGCATTCAGAAGTACAACGTCCTCCGGCTCGCCGTACTGCGCCGTGAGTTCATCAACGGTCATTTCTGACGGTTTGGGGGCTTCGTTCGTATTTGCACCCCGCCTGCGTTGTATGACATGGATAATAGCAGCTACCAATAATACGACGACGGCAGGGATGAGGTAACCAGCCACCGCTGCTGCTATTGCAATCGCGCCCAGGAAGATATTCCGTTTCATCGTCTGTCTTGTTTCGTTATGTCGTTATAACATGATATCGTTCTGACGTTAATGGCTCTGTTATTTCTCTGCATCCTTCTGGCGTATCTCCACGCGGCGTATCTTGCCGCTGATGGTCTTCGGCAGCTCGTCGACGAACTCCACGATGCGCGGATACTTGTAGGGGGCGGTTTCGCGCTTGACGTGCTGCTGGAGTTCCTTGACGAGGTCGTCGCCAGCCTTGTCCTTCCACTCCTTGCCGAGTACGACGGTGGCCTTGACCACCATACCACGGATGTCATCGGGTACGCCAGTGATGGCACATTCGACGACGGCGGGGTGGGTCATCAGGGCCGATTCCACCTCGAAGGGGCCAATGCGGTATCCGCTGGACTTGATGACATCGTCGATGCGGCCTTCGAACCAATAGTAGCCGTCCTCGTCGCGCCACGCCATGTCGCCAGTGTGGTAGATGCCGTCGTGCCATGCTTCTCGCGTCTTCTCTTCGTCACGATAGTAGCCCTTGAAGAGTCCAATGGGTTTCTTGTCGCCGACGCGGATGACGATTTCACCTTTCTCACCGTCCTCGCACGAAGTCCCGTCAGCACGCAGCAGGTCGATGTCGTACTGTGCGTTGGGAATGCCCATCGAGCCGGGCTTGGGCGTCATCCAGGGGAAGGTGCCGAGGGTCATCGTCGTTTCGGTCTGTCCGAAACCTTCCATAATGTTGAGGCCAGTCTTTTCCTTAAGCTTATCGAAGACCGCTGGGTTGAGTGCTTCACCGGCAGTACAGCAGTATTCCAAGCTGCTCAAATCGTATTTGCTCAGGTCTTCGCGTATCATGAAGCGATAGATGGTAGGTGGTGCACAGAAGCTTGTCACCTTGTATTTCTCCATCTGTCGGAGCAGTGTATCGGCGTTGAACTTCTCGTGGTCAAAGACGAATACGGTTGCGCCGGCAAACCACTGTCCGTAGAACTTGCCCCATACAGCCTTGCCCCAACCGGTATCAGCTACCGTGAGATGCAGCGAGCCCTCGTGCAGGTTGTGCCAGAACACGCCCGTCGAAAGGTGCCCCATAGCATAGAGGTAGTCATGAGCCACCATCTTCGGTTCGCCACTCGTTCCACTGGTGAAGTACATGAGCATCGTGTCGTCGTTCTCGTTGACGAAGGCTGGACGCTGGAACTTCGGCGCTTCCTGACATTCTTTCCTCCAATTATGGAAGCCTTCTTCGTCGCGCAATGTGATATATTGCTTCACCGTCGGACTCTCTGGCATGGCCAGCTTGATCTGACCGATAATATAATCGTCGTCGGCGCAGATAATCGCCTTCACCGATGCCCGTGTGTTGCGGTAGACATAGTCGTGCTTCGTCAGCATGTGGGTGGCGGGAATGACGATGGCCCCGATTTTGCACAGCGCGAGCATGATGACCCACCACTCGTAGTGGCGCTTCAGGATAAGCATCACTGGGTCGTTCTTGCCAATGCCGAGTGTCATCAGGTAGGAAGCAGCCTGATCAGTCTGCTCCTTCAACTGTGCGAATGTCGTACGTATCTCCTCACCCCGGTCGTTGGTCCATAGTATAGCGAGTCCCTGCGGTTTCTCTTCAGCCCATGCGTCCATCACGTCGTAGGCGAAGTTGAAGTTCTCAGGGATAATGAACTCCAGATTCTTGTTATAGTCCTCGACCGACGTAAACGTCGTCTGCTTTAAAAATCTCTCAATCATACTTTTCCATGTTGAAAAGAAATTCTCATTTCTTTCGTTTTTTATTCTACAGTGAATGCTAAGAATCTCACGGGTTTGTCGCCGACGGCCAGCATGCCGTGAGGCTTTGTTGAGTCGAAGTAAATGCTGTCGCCCTCTTCTAACTCAATGGTCTTTCCACCGATATACAGTTCCATCTTTCCCTCAAGCACGAGGTTGAACTCCTGCCCCGGATGGCTGTTC
The DNA here is from genome assembly GCA_017545045.1 of Prevotella sp. GTDB lineage: Bacteria > Bacteroidota > Bacteroidia > Bacteroidales > Bacteroidaceae > Prevotella. The sequence goes on from JAFYDA010000134.1 coordinate 3,383, forward strand.
TTGTAAACGGTGCGTGCTCCGGGCTTCGGCTCCACGGTGACAATAAAGACGTCGGCCTTATGCCCCACGAAACCGCCCACCAGGCTCTGATACTTATACGCCTTCGTGCGCTCGATGCTCATGCCTTGGCCCTTGCGCGTTACGTAGTACGATTTCATGTGTGGCGACTCGGCAAAAATCAGTTCCTCGGTCGACACGCCGTACTTCTTCGCAATCTTCATCAGGTTCGAGATGGTGATGTCCAACTCGCCCTTTTCTATCTTTTCATACTTCTCCGCATCGATGCCGATGGTCTCCGCCATCTCGCTCACGGGGATGTCGAGCACGTCGCGCAGTCCGCGCAGCCGCTCGCCTATTTGTCTTAACTGGTCGTCCATATTTGTTCTTGCTTTATTGTTTTTCTATCTCAATCTTCTACGGGAGCATCTCTATTCTCAATCTTCTGCGGGAGCATTCTTGAGTAGCTCTAAGGCGCGACAGAGTTGGTCTGGACACGACGTGTTCTTGGCGCCGCAGCGGATGCCGTCGATACGCTTGACAACGTCGTCGATATGCTGACCGCGCACCAGCTGGCTGATGCCCTGCAGGTTGCCGTTGCATCCACCCAGGAAGAATACCTGCTGGATGATATTGTTTTCGTCGGCAGTCACGTCGATAAGTTTCGAGCATGTGCCGTGGGTCTCATATTGTATGTGCTTTGTCTTCATTTTCCTGTCTTATTTCAGTCCTGCTTTCAGACCGCGAATCACGGCCGAGGTAAAGCCGGCATGCTCCATTTCGTTAAGTCCCTTGATGGTGACGCCGCCTGGCGTCGTCACCAGATCGATGGCTGCTTCAGGGTGCAGGCCACTGGCTTCCAGCAGTTCAACAGCACCTTTCATTGTCTGCATCACGATGGCTTTTGCGTCGTCGGCCTTGAAGCCCAGCTCCACGCCGCCCTCTGCAGCAGCCCGTATGTAGCGCATGGCGTAGGCAATGCCGCATGATGCCAGCGTCGTACCGGCTGCCAAGTGCTGTTCGTCGGTAATCAGTGTCGTGCCCATCTCGCCAAACATACGCTCCACGAGTTCTGTATGGTGCTGTGCCACAGCACCGTACGGGACGATGAATGTCATCGACGCCAACTGCGCAATCGCGATGTTGGGAATGACGAGGAACAGCGGCGGGCACTGTTCGCCTAACCATCCCTGGATGCTTTCCGACTTCACGCCGGCGGCAATCACAATCAGGATTTGCCGCTTCGGGTCTAACTCCGGCTTGATGTCCGTCAACACGCGCTCTACGAGCCACGGTTTGACGACCACGCACACCACGTCGGCCGTCTCGGCAGCCAACTTATTGTCGGTGGTCACGCTGACCCCCATCTTCTCAAACTTCTCGAGTACTGCCGTCGACGGGTCGCTGACGGTAATATCTTCGTTGTTGAACATCTGCCCCTTGATGAGGCCTTCGACGGTAGCACCGCCCATGGCGCCCGCGCCAATCATTGATATCTTCATACTTCCTCTGGTTTTACTCTAATCAATCGCTCAATAAAGTCGTCGGCCTCGGCCTTGGTGAGACACAACGGCGGCAACAAGCGCAGGATATTCTGTCCGGCGCAGCCCGTAAAGCAGTGCTCATGCTTGATGAGCGGCTTACGAACCATGGCGTGTGGCATGTCGAGGTCGATGCCGATCATCAGGCCACGACCGCGCACCTCCTTGATGTGTGAGCTGCCGATGCCGCGGATGCCTTTCATCAGGTAGTCGCCCACTTCGTGCGCATTTTCCACCAGCCCCTCGTCCTCAAACACGTCGAGCACGGCCAGCGCGGCCGCACATGCCAGGTGGTTGCCACCGAACGTCGTGCCGAGTTGTCCGTAGACGGGCTCGAACTCCGGCGATATGAGCACGGCACCCATCGGGAAGCCGTTGGCAATGCCCTTGGCCACCGTAATGATGTCGGGCTTGATGCCCAACCATTGATGTGCGAAGAACTTTCCGCTACGGCCATAGCCGCACTGTATCTCGTCGCAAATCAGCACGGCGCCGTAGCGCTTGCAGGCATACGCCAGCCCCTGTGCAAATTCCGATGTTGCCATCTGAATGCCGCCCACGCCTTGGATGCACTCTAAGATGACGGCAGCGACGCCGCCCTTCGACAGTTCGCGCACCCACGGCTCCAAGTCGTTCAGCGGCAGGAAGCGTGTGTGGTGGTTATCGTTGATGGGGGCGATGATTTTCGGATTGTTCGTCACCTCCACGGCCAGACTCGTGCGTCCGTGGAATGCTTTCTCGCACGACAGTACGCGTGTGTTGCCCGTCTTGAATGACGCTAACTTCAGCGCGTTCTCGTTGGCCTCTGCGCCGCTGTTGATCAGAAACAGCTGGTAGTCGTCGTAGCCGCTGATTTTTCCTAACCTTTCGGCCAGTTCCACCTGCAGTTTGTTGATGACTGAGTTAGAGTAGAACCCAATCTTCTGCAATTGTTCCGTCACCTTCTCAATGTAGTGTGGGTGCGAATGGCCGATAGAAATGACGGCGTGTCCGCCATAAAGGTCCAGGTATTCCTGACCCTTATCGTCCCAGACTTTGCACCCTTTGCCCTTGACGATGTTCACGTCGAAGAGCGGATATACGTCGAATAGTTTCATCTTCGTTTCGTTTTTAATGGAATTTGGCTGCAAAGTTACTTATAAATAACGACAAATCGGCATCTTTCCATATCTTTTTGTTTCTTAATTGTTTTTTTTACATCAGAAAAAAGACGGGAACCGGCTGCAATGCCGGCTCCCGCTAAAATGCTAAGTACATCTCAGTGATGTTACTTCTTGACTTTTTCCATGCGGAGGCTTGCTTCCTTAACAACAACAGAAGGCCTTTTGCTCATAATACTTCGCGTTAAGTCCTGACCAACATGATAGTCTGTCTTACGGGCTGCATTCTGACGAGCCAGCCATGTCGTAGGCTCGCTCATACCGTTCTGGTCATTGACGACACGGAATTCGCCGATGTCCATAAAATTATGATTAGGATCCCCTTTGTCAAGCACGACAAAACCTTGATAGAAATTCTTGATGCCATCATCGGTCTTTGTACCAGAGAAGAGAGACGCCATCTTTACCCAAGTTTCATCTGAGTATTTAGTTGTTGGGATAACAAACATTGTGAAATTATCTCCTTCGCCGACAATTTTGGCTTCAGATTTTTCAGAGGGCACAGTTGCACTACCATTGGAGATTTGTTCGTCTCTGTAGTCAAGTGTGTTTTTGCTCATGTCTTGGTTCGTAATCTCAGAAATATAATCATCAAACTGGTGTCCTGTCGGGTAAGAATTCTTCGAATCATAGACCAGCACAAGTGGATTCCACAAATAGACTCCTTCAATATTCGGTGGGGTGTTTCCGGAGTAGATGGGCATGTGGGCATTCATCTTCGACAGATATTCCACAGGGATTTCCTGAGTGATGCGCTCGTCGAACTCCTCTTCATAGGTGGTGATGCTCTCCAGTTCGCTCTCCTTGTAGTTGTCGTTGCTGCCGTCCTGCTTGTAGACGCTCACGCCGTAGTCCATGGTACTGGAGCTCTCGACGAGACCAGCCGTGGGCGGCGTGAAGATGTAGGACGTCTTCTGGGCATCGAAGTTGTTTTTGATGCCGCCACCAGTGCAGGCCAGGCGACCGTCGCTAAGCAGTGTCCATGACGATGACATCAGGTCGTGGTCGAAGCCGCTGGCCGAGGCAATGGTCCAGTAATTGCCTTCCTTGTAGCTGAAGCTGATGATGTGAACCGTCTGGTTTGTGGTGGTGCCGCTGCAGCCGATGATGTAGTACTCACCTTTTGCGGCATTGTTGTAAACGTTGCCGCGATAAGTGATGACTTCATCTGTGACAGGATGGCGGCTGGGAATTTCGAACGTGTTCCAGTTGTAGGTCATGTTGTCGTCCGGACAAGGTTCGGTCAGCAGGTATTGGTCGCCATTCTTTGTCAGCACCACAAAATTATAGCTGCCGTCATAGTAGGCATTGTCTTCCGCACGGGCATCTGCGGGCAGAGGAAGTGGCACCCATTGCGAGTATAACCAGTAACGATAATAGTAGGTCTTGTCCTCTGATACGACGTATACATCGCCAGTCAGGGCTTTGTCACCCTCATCGTCAGTGTAGAAGCCAAAGTCTCCGCCTTTGGTGTCGTAGGCCGATAGCGAGTAGATGTTGCCCTCTTTGTCGTAGAACATGTATGGATTGGAACGCCCGTCCATATCGCCTATGGATTTAAATGTCGAGCCGTCGTAATAGTCGATGACCTTGTCATCGGCATACCAGTTGCCGCTGACGTAGACCTTGTCGCCAATGGCAATAGCCTTGCAGCAGCCGCGTGCCACGGACATGTCGGGGCCTGCGGTGAAGCTTTTCGTGGCGGGGTTGTAGATGTCGGTCTTCTTGCTTTGGCCGACACCATTTTTCGAAGAGAATCCGCCGCCCACCATCACGCGGCCGTCGCTGAGTGTCACGGAGAAAGCACCGTCGTGGGGATTGCTGATGCTGATGTTCTTCCACGAGCCGTTCTCATAAATCTCGGCTGTGGAGGTAAGCTCAAAGTTAGTGGTGTGGCCGCCCACTACCACGAAACCGTCACCCGATGGGAATATCTGGTGCCCTATACGCGGTGTCTGCATGTCGGCGATTTTCTCGTATTCCAGTGTTGCCGTGGCTCCCTTTTCATACGTAGAGACCGATATGCCCGACTTCATGGGTACGACCTTGTCGAGAATGGCCTTCGGATAGGCGATGCTCTCTCCGCTCTTCTTGTTCACGTAAATGCCCTGAGCCTGCGCCTGCAAGGCAGCGGTTCCCAGAATGGTCGCCGTCAGGGTCTTGAGAATAGTATTTCGTTTCATCGCTTTGCTATTTTGATGGTTACACTGTCTGATTTCACTACATAGACGCCTTCTGCCAGACCGGCGATAGACACCTCTGCCTGTCCGTTGTCGTCTGTCCTCTTGGTTTCAATGAGTTGGCCACCCATGCTGTAGATACGGATAGCACTCTTCGGTGCACAGCCTGTGAAGATGATTCTGTCGGACTGACGCTCCACGCTTGCCTTGGTGTCAGCCGTCAGGTTGCCGATGCCTGTTCCGCCCTCCTTCTCGCCAAGCGTGTATTTCAGGACATCGTCGAACTTGTAGGTGACGGTCGTGTTGGTCGTCGTCAGTGTGAAGTCGCCATTGTTCATCGTAATCTTCGGCTGCTCACTCAGGTTGTAGTAGTGCTTGTTGGTCTCGCTCAGCCAGACGATGAGGCACGTGTTGCTCTCAACGCCAGGATTGGGGCCGGGGCCAGGGCCGGGACCCGGCTCGGGATCGTCGCCAGGCTCGTCGGGTAGGGTTTCCTGCGGGTCTACGCTACCGATAGTGGCGGCATAGGAGAGCAGATAGTAACCCTGACCTCCGTCGCGCTTCATCTCTAAATAGTAGGTGCCGCCTTCCAGGTTCTCGACGGTGATGGAGTTGACGTTGCCGTCGCCGTTACTCCATGCATAGCCTTTGGAATGGTCCTCGCTGTCATACAGTGTGACATAATTGAAGACAAGGCCTTCCTCTGCCTGATAGGTCACGGTGACGGTGCTGTTGTCTGATACCGTCAGCTGGTACCAGTCCACATCGTCGCGGTCGTCCCAGTAATAGTATCCCAGGTGTCCGGCCACGGTTGCATCCTTTGCCAACGACAGGGCCGACGACTTGTCGTTGTTGGGTTCGCTATCCGTAGCATACAGACTCTGTTCGAAATTGTATGTCAATGTGTAGCCGCCTTCCCCGCCGTCTCGCTTTGCTTCAAGATAATAGGTTCCTGGTGCAGCGTCTGCCACCGTGATGTCGCCGTTTGACCAGCAATAGCCGCGGGAATGTAATTCATTCGCGTTGTCCAGCACATAGAGCGTTGTGTAGTTCAGTCCAAGGGCGCCATGGGCCTCAATGTTCAGTTTGATAATTCCGTCTCTGGGAACTTCAATCTTGTACCAGTCCACATCGTCCATGTCGTCCCAGTAGTAGTAGCCGAAATGTCCTGTCGTCGTGTTCCCGCGTTTCAGCAGTTTGGCATTCTCCCATGTGTTGTTGGGTTCATGGTCATCGGGATAGGCTGATGACGTCGGCGTGAATTCGTAACCGATGGTATAGCCGCCCTCAGCGCCGTCTCGCTTCGTTTCCAGATAGTAGGTTCCTGGTGCACAGTTGGACACGGTGAACTCGCCGTGTGTCTCCTCGTTGCCTGCCCAGCAGTAGCCGCGGCTATGCAATTCATTCGTGTTGTCCAGCGCATAGAGCGTTGTGTAGTTCAATCCAAGGGCGCCATGAGCATAGACGGTCACTTTCACCGTACCGTTTTCCGGCACTACAATCTTGTACCAGTCCACATTGTCCATGTCATCCCAGTAGTAGTAGCCGAAATGTCCCGTCGTGGTGACGCCGCTTGTCAGCAACGATGCCCCCTCCCATGTATTGTTGGGCTCATGGTCGTCGGGATAGGCTGATGACGTCGGCGTGAATTCATAACCGATGGTATAGCCACCTTCCCCGCCGTCTCGCTTCATTTCCAGATAATAGGTCCCTGGCGCACAGCTGGGCACGGTGAACTCGCCGTGTGTTTCCTCGTTGCCTGCCCAGCAGTAGCCGCGGGCATGTAGTTCATTCGTGTTGTCCAGCGCATAGAGTGTCGTGTAGTTCAGTCCAAGGGCGCCATGGGCATAGACGGTCACTTTCACCGTACCGTTTTCCGGCACCACGATCTTGTACCAGTCCACATTTTCCAAGTCGTCCCAGTAGTAGTAGCCGAAATGTCCCGTCGTGGTGATGCCGCTTGTCAGCAACGATGCCCCTTCCCATGTGTCGTTGGGCTCATGGTCGTCGGGATAGGCTGATGACGTCGGCGTGAATTCATAACCGATGGTGTAGCTGCCCTCACCGCCGTCTCGCTTCGTTTCCAGATAGTAGGTTCCTGGTGCACAGCTGGGCACGGTGAACTCGCCGTGTGTCTCCTCGTTGCCTGCCCAGCAGTAGCCGCGGCTATGCAATTCATTCGTGTTGTCCAGCGCATAGAGCGTTGTGTAGTTCAGTCCAAGGTCTCCATGGGCATAGACGGTCACTTTCACCGTGCCGTTTTCTGGCACCACGATCTTGTACCAGTCCACCGATACGGCTTCCGACATGGCCCCCGTTTCGATGATTCCGCTTTCAATGAGAGTGGCCTCCTGCCATGTCGTCCCCGCCGCAAGCATTCCTATAGGCAATGCCAGCAACATCAGGAGAAAAAGTTGTAGTCTTTTCATACCGTTGCTAATTTAATTAATAATGTGGTCTGCTTATTTTTGATAGTTTTCGTTGCAAATATACGAGAATAATCTGACAATACCAAATTTTTCAGGAAATAAATCAGCCATGATGAACAAAATTTCTGTCTCTGGAGCCACTATGGATTTCTGTGGAGCCTCTACAGAATCACAGGGAGCCTCCGCAGAATCACAGGGAGCCTCCGCAGAATTACGGGGAGCCTCCACGTGTCAGTGTCAATAAAAAACCATCGCCCAGTGGCCTAGGCGATGGTGTTGCAAACAGTCTCAATTTAGGTTTCTCTCCGGTGAGTTGGCCTCCAAGTCCTCCAGATACTTCTGGGGGGTGATGCCCTCGATTCTTTTGAAGGTGCGCTGCAGGACGGTGCGGTCGGTGAAGCCGCAGTGCTGTGCGACGGCATCGTTGCTCCAGTCGGGATGGGCGGCGATGATGCGCTTGGCCTCTTCCACGCGCAGCTGGGCTATCCACTCGGTGTATTTCAGTCCTTGCTGATGCAGCCAGGTGGTCAGGCGGTAGCGGCTGATGCCGATGGCTTGTGCGGCTATGGGCTGCAGCAGTCCTGTCTGGCAGTAGCCTCCTCGGGCTTTCCATGCCTCCACGGCCTGCTCCACCTCGCTCATCACCTCGGGCGACAGTACGGCAGCGTAGGCGGTGCCAGCGTCTGTCTGCTTTTCATTATTCAAACTTTTCAATTCTTCCTCTACCTCGGCGGCGTTCTGCTCGGCGGCCTGTATGCGCTCGGGGGCGGGACTGGTGAGGTAGAAGCAGAAACTGTCCACCAGATAGAACATTAGGAAATAGATGGCGAAGGCGACGGTGAGCATTCCAGGACCTGAGCTGAAGATGGCCACGGGCACCATCAGCGCCAGCAGCATCAGGCCTACAATGCTATACTGCATCCAGCGCAGCATGCCGTCGGTGTCGCGGTCGTAGTAGTCGTGCAGCGCACGGTGCATGGCCACTAAGCTCACCGAGTGGCGCCACGTGTAGTAGCCCTGCATCAGCATGTAGAGCACGGCTCCCGTTCTCTCGGCCAGTCGCAGCTCCAGCGTGTCGCTCAGCAGCGGCTGGCCGTCGGTCAGTGCCGCCACGGCGAGCATCGCCATCGTCACCGTCCACACCGCCGGTCCCGTCCATCGGTCGGCCAGGCTCAGATTGCCCCTCCGCTGTAACAGCAGTATGGCACGGGCGAAGAGGTGGGATGCAGGGATGAGCATGGCCAAGTTGAGCATCACCGACTGTGTGATGCCCATCAGCCTCAGTCCCGTCTTCAGCTGTATGGCGAAGTGCAGGGACAGCAGCGCCGTGGCTGTGGTCATCAGCCAGCGGGCCTGACGGGCATGACGGCTCTTGATGCGCCGTTCGCGCAGGAAGAGCAGCTTCACCGTGAGCAGCAGCATCAGCACCACTGCCGTGAACTGCATCATCTGGAGTGTAATCATCGCTGCAAAGGTACTCTTTTTCTGCGAAAAACACGCCAAAAGGTGTGACAATTTTGAAAATTGTCACACTTGAATGCCCTAAAAACTTTATAATTGTCACACCTATCGCATAATTGTCACACCTTATATAATATAAAAGATGTACCTTTGCAACCAAAATTCAACCACAAACAAAATAGCTTATGAACGAACTGACCCGTTTCATCACCGAGACCCCCCTGTGGCTCACCATCATCTTCTTCGCAGTCTTTGCCGCAATGTCGATATGGTGCCTCGTGCTCTTGGTGCAGGCCCTGCGTGGCAAATAAAGGAGTCACACCCGAAGGGCACCATATCGTTCTTTGACTTACTGACACACCACAACGGATATTTCTTCAGGGGAAAACACAAAAGAAAAACAGGTTTTCCTTTGGTATTTCGCTCGATTTGAATAAATTTCTCCCACTCAAGAACACAAATATATTTGCATTCTCTTCGTTTAATCGAAATTTTGCACTATCTTTGCACCCGTAACCCATAAACGAAAGGAT
>JAFYDA010000003.1 GCA_017545045.1 Prevotella sp.
GTAGAGCCCCCAATGGATAAAGATGCCGAACTTAGCATCTTTGAACCACTCCGGCGTGCGATAGTTCTGTTCCAGAGATTTCCATGTAGCCTCAAATGGTCCTTCGGGCGACTGCTCCAGCTGCTGGCGGCTTACGGGGATGGTCACGCGGTTATCGTGCCCTGCAAGTAATAAGCCTGCTTCAGTGGCCTTGCAGATCCACAAGTCAGCCATCTGCTGATGTCCGGCTGCCGTGGGATGGATACCATCCCATATCCAGTAACGATTGTTAGGCTGACATCGCTGCAATTGGTTAAACAGGCTGTCGAAGGGAACACAGACGGCCTGCTCGTCCTTGGCTATCTGTCGCACGATGGCCGAGAGCTTGTTTGTCATCTGCTGGCGTTCTGTCGATGTAGCCGTCGAGACGAAAGGCGTACACAGTATCAGTTTTATGTCACCGTTTTGCGCCTTGCTGCTTTGCAACAGCGCCCGATATCTGGTATCCCAATCGTGATAGTCAAATCCCTTGTCTGACGAATGATCCTTCATCCACTCGCCTACATCGTTCGTTCCAATCAGCACTGAAAGAATATCGGGCTGTATTGCCAATACATCTTTCTCCCAACGTGCCTCTAAATCACCTAATGTGTTCCCTGATATACCACGATTTAGAAATTCCTGTCCTCCGTATGGCAACAGGCTCTGGTAGTGGGCCGCACACAGCATCATATAGCTATGCCCATACACATGGTTCAGGTCACTGTGGTTTCTCTTCTCCGAAGGCAACGCACTGCCTCCGCTGCGCCCCCATCCGCCGTCCGTCACTGAGTCGCCGATGTAAAGCACGCGCTGAGCGGAGAGCAAAAGACTACAGGTGCAAGCAGCGAATATACATAAAGTTCTTCTCATTGATTGATATGCTTTTCCCACCACTTATTCGTGTTGTTGTTTACTCGATTAGTATTTTCTTTCCGTTCCGTATATATAGTCCTTGTACTGACGGACGTTCTGCATAGCGACGGCCTTGCAGGTCATAAATGCCTTCACGGAACAGGAAAGAGGTTTGAGGAGCCGACAGCGTATTGATGTTTGTATCCTCGTCAGAAATGAATGTTCCACAGATGACGCCGCGCCCGACAGTGGACATATACACACGACCATAGACGTTCATGTCACCGCAGACAATCTGTGCATTGCCGGGGCCGCCGAACTGATGTTGGTCGTCATTGATGCGCGTCCAGGTGGTGCCTTGGTCATCGCTGCGATAGAGACCAAGAGGCTGTGATGTGGTCTTGCGTCCCCAGATGTAGAGCGACGGATAGTCGTCGTCAGTCTTTCCCCGTCCTGTGCCGATGCAGGTACATGAACTCATGGTGATGTTCTTAGCGGTTGGCGAGCCGGTGTCGCAGCCCGTGAGGTGGGTGATACCACTGCTGCCTCGCGCTACCCACACGTCGCCCTGCCTGCCGTCAACCACGCACATGCGGCCTACTACGCCCGAGAGAGCCTTGGTCTTCTTCGTGAAGGTGTCGGTGGTCGGGTCATAGATAAATATGTAAAAGGTGGAACCACTCATACCATAGAAAACGTAATTGCAAACTGGGTCGGCATAGAGGTTGATGCCTGAGGGAGCAGTGACGATTTCTGCCCATGTCTGTCCTTTGTCGAGAGAGTAGAAAGGACGGTTGTCCGATGGGCGGGCAATGAGGATGTCGCCTTCTGCCGATAAGGTACACCAGGAGATACCTTTGTCGGCTACGGGCTTGGTCTTTTTCACCCAAGAGGAACCTCCATTCTGGCTCAGGTACAAATCGCCAGCACCGCGTAGCATAAGTTTTACTTGCCGTGCAGCAATGGCAAATGCACTAGTGGAACCCATAGAGGGAGTGAATCGTTTGTAGTATTGCGTCACGTCGGGGTAGAGACAACCGTCGTAATCTCCGATGGTGACGGCCAATGGTGCTTCTGCCACGCTGACAATGTTGAGCGGCACGGTTTCTTCAAGTCCAGTCACGCACGCTTGAAAACGTGGTTTCGAGGCCCAGAGATTCTTGGTAGTCATGATGCCGTTACCGGAGCAAAACCACGCACGCGAACTGTTATGGGGATCTATCTGCGCACTACCACACCAATGCAGGTGAAAGCCTGATGCCAACCACTTGATTAGGCTCTCGCTGTAGGTGCTTCGTCCGCTTTCCGCCAGGTTAATCCACGTTTTGCCACCGTTCTTCGAAATCCAGACTTGGTCGCCCCAGGTCGTACTGCTCGTAGTCCAGTATTGTCCCCACCATAATCCCATGGATACCGCCATCAGGTGTTCGGGATTGTCGTAAGCTACAGAGATGTCGCCAAACGACACTTTCTGAGGAGAAATATCTGTCCATATGCCTGTAGTCAAATCAAGCTTCATCAGGGCACCAGCTCCGCTCGTACCAGGTCCCTCGCTGTCGCTGTAGGCCACATAAAGCGTCTTGCCGTCGGGCGCGAGGCAACAGCGGTGGGGCATATAGTCAGTGCGGGCACCATCTATAACCGTCCATGTTGTTCCTCCGTCCTCAGAGCGAAACAGGTTTGCTGCACCTTTGTAGAGATGGCCTGCTACCACGGTGGAACTGTCCAGAAACTGGACGAACGACATTTTCCTGTCGTTGACAAATGTAGTCTGCGCCACACGCTTCCACGTCTTGCCACTATTCTCAGACTTCCATAACCCTCGTGTACGAGAACCGCACAATAGTAATTGACCGCCCAGTGGACATACGGCAAGCCGTTCGCCGCTCTGCCGTCCGTAGTCGTTGCCGTGAGCTGGGAACTGACTGGTCACCGTAGCCAGTTGTGTGAAGGTATCGCCATAGTCTTCGGAACAGAGAATAGCACTGAGACCGTTGTTCCAATACGATGTGCCGCAGTACATATAAACTTTATTAGGCGATGATGGGTCGATGGCCATACTCTCCACGCCCATCAATCCCGCCTTGTTCTCAGGCAGGAAATCGCTGATAGGCGTCCATTCTTCTTTATCGGGATTCCATCTGTAGGCACCGCCCACATCGGTACGGGCATACACCAACCCCTCCTGCTGTGGACAGGTGATGATGCCCGATACAAACCCTGCACCACCGAAGGGCAGCGCATTCCATTCGTAATGACCTGTTTGTGCATAGGAAACGGAGGATATGACTATCATCACCACTGCCAGTTTCTTTATACTCATTTTCAAATAACTCATTTGTTCGCTCGATTATAAAATTAGACGATGCAAAGGAACAAAAAAATAAGATTTCACACTTTTAATAAATGCCAAAAGTCTGTTGTTTTTTGCCAATTGGCTATTTCTTACCTCGCCGTATTCTGTATTCGGTGGGCGAAAGCCCTGTCTGCTTCTTGAACTGGGCAGAGAAATAGGAAGGTGAATCGA
>JAFYDA010000022.1 GCA_017545045.1 Prevotella sp.
ACCACCGGCTCAGCCATTGCCCCGTCGAACACCAGTTCGGCATGACCATCGAAGTTCTGCGGAATCGTGAAGTTTCGCTTGTAGTAGCCCTCGCCTATCCAGGGTAGTGCCCCTGAGCGTCCGCTCTTCTCGGTAGCCTCCGTCTCGCCGTTCTGCTCAATGGCCACCTTCTGCAGGTCCCATTTCTTGTCGAACGGTCCGCTGATGGCCCAGTCGTGGGGCACGCTCACCGTTTCCCATGATTTCCCGTCATGAGAAAATTGCCAGTTATCACTCAGTGTCACTTCTTGTCTTTGGGCTGTAGCTGTCATGGCGACCAGCAGTGCCAGTGTCAGTAGTTTCGTATTCATAGTTTTTCACTTTTCAGCGCAAAGGTAATAAAAAACTGCAAAATGTCAAAGTTTTTATGGCTTTTTGTGAAAATTAGTCGTAACTTTGCAACAGAAAGATCCACGAACACAAAAATGTTAAGTACGCGCCTGTTATGAAAGGACTAAGACTTTTTGCTTTATTGCCGTTCTGGCTATTGGCTGGCAGCGCCATGAATGCCCAAAACGGAACTTCTTCTTTCGTTATCAACGAAATCATGGCCTCCAATATTGACGAGTTCGTCTCGCCAGCCTACAATTTCGACGGCTGGATGGAATTGTATAACCTGACGGAGCAGCCCGTGAAATTGGCAGGACTCTACTTGAGCGATGATGCTGACAACCTGACGAAGTGGCAGATTCCTGCCATTGGTCCGTTGCCTGCCGGAGGCTTCAAGGTCATTTGGTTCGGCAGTAACGACATTGCGTCGCAAAATGCTCCTTTCAAGCTCGATGTCGATGGCGGTACCATCTATGTGAGCGATGCCGATGGCAAGCTGATGTTCAGTCAGGATTATCCGGCGAGCAGCGAGCGCGTGAGCTATGCCCGCATTACTGACGGCGGCGACGAGTGGGGCTTGGCCGTGACGGCTACGCCTGATGCCTCCAATGTCACAGGCGGCTTTGCTGCTTCCAAGCTGGCCGCTCCTGTCGTCGATCTGCCCTCACAGTTGTTCCAGGGCGAATTGAGCTTTAATGTAACCATACCAGAAGGCGCCACCCTGCGCTATACCACCGACGGTTCGCTGCCTACGTTGAAGAATGGTTATATCAGTCTCACTGGACAGTTCAAGATAGACGAGACCCGTAGCTACCGCTTCCGCCTGTTTGCCGACGGCATGCTGCCCTCTGACGTCACGACGCGTTCCTATATCTATAAAGACCGTAACTACTATCTGCCCGTAGTGTCCGTGGTGGGCGACGACAAATTCCTGTATGGTGCCGACATGGGCGTGCTGGTAAAAGGCAACGGCAACGGCCGTCCTGGCAACGGACAGTCGCAGCCCTGCAACTGGAATATGGACTGGGAGCGCCCGGTGAACTTCTCCTATCTCGACGCCAGTGGTGAGATGGTGCTCAATCAGGACGTAGACCTCGAGGTGTGCGGTGGCTGGAGCCGTGCCTGGTCGCCCCATTCGTTCAAGCTCAAGGGCACCAAGGAGATGGGTGGCGACAAGAACCTGCCCTATGCCTTTTTCGAGCAAAAGCCTTACATTCGCAATCGCACCATTCAGATACGTAATGGCGGTAACGAGTACTACAGCGGCCGTTTCAAGGATGCTGCGCTGGGCTATGTGCTACAGTCATCTGGCATCGATGTCGACGTACAGAGCTACCAGCCCGTGCATGAGTTCATCAACGGCAAGTATATCGGTGTGCTCAACGTGCGTGAGCCCAATAACAAACACTATGCCTATGCCAACTACGGCTATGACGATGACGAGATAGACCTCTTTGAGATGAATCCCGACTCAGGCTATGTTCAGAAGTGCGGCACCCCCGACGGCTTCGAGCAAATCATAGCCCTGTCAGAACAGGCCGCTAACAGCGAGACATGGGAAGAACTATGCCGGCGCATTGACATGGATGAATACATCAACTACATGGCTGCCGAGTTCTATCTGGGCAGCACTGACTGGCCCCAGAACAATATCAAGGGCTTTACGCTGCGTGACGGTGGCAAATGGCGCATGGTCTTCTTCGATGTAGACTTTGCTTTCAACACCAGCAATCCCTTCAACGATTTCATGAATAAGGAGAATTACCTTTTCAGCGAACTGTATCCGACAGGCCAGCCGCGCATCCGCGCCCAGATTAAGTTCGTCACGCTGTTCAAGAACCTGCTTGCCAACGAGCAGTTCCGCCGTCGTTTCATCGACGCTTTCTGCATGATGGGTGGTAGCGTGTATGAGTCGTCGCGTGCTGCCGAGGTCATCGACAGGCTCGCCGCCCGCGTCAATCCTGCCATGCAGCTTGAAGGCTCGTCGGTGCTCAGCAAGGCGAATGAAATCAAGAATAATCTGAGCCGTCGCCTGTCGACAGCTACCGGATACCTGCGCAACTACTCGCCTATGAAACTCAGTGGCATCACCGCACAGAGCGTATCCCTCCGAAGCAACGCCGAGGGAGCGCAGCTGCTCATTAACGACCAGCAGATACCCACAGGCCGCTTCAAGGGAAATCTCTTCGCACCTGTCAGACTAAGGGCGGTGGCTCCTGCCGGCTATGCTTTCAGAGGCTGGGTCAAGGGCAACGGCGGCATCGCCACCACGCTGAAAGAGATGGGCACCACATGGAGCTACTACGACCAAGGGTCGCTCGACGGCAAGAACTGGACATCGGCAGCCTATAACTCGGCAGAATGGAAAAGTGGCAAAGCGCCGTTGGGCTATAGCAATACGGCGGGTATCATCGCCACCAAGCTTGACTATGGCTCAAACAGTGCCAACAAACGACCCACCTACTACTTCCGAACCAGTGTGAGCCTAAATCAGGCACCCCAGAGCAGTGACGTGTTCACCATGGACTACAACATCGACGATGGACTTGTGGTCTATGTCAATGGCACAGAGGCAGGCCGCTTCAACATGCCTAAAGGCGACGTCTCTTATAGCACTTTTGCCACCACCTATGCCGACCAGTTTCCCACGGGCACGCTGACACTGCCCACAGAGCTGTTCAAGAGAGGCACCAATATCATTGCCGTCGAGGTTCACAACAATGCTGCCAACAGCACCGACATCATCTTTGATGCCTCCATCATGGCGCAGATGGGCGGCGGCACCTCAGAACCCGACATCTATTCTGCTGAACAGGAAATAGACATGCCTGGTTCTGGCAGCGTCAATCTGACGGCCCTCTATCGTGAACTCACACAGCAGGAGCGTACTGAGCAGGGCATCACACCCGTGCGTATCAATGAGGTGAGCGCGTCGAACAGTTGTTTCATCAACGAGTACGGAAAGAAAAACGACTGGGTGGAGCTCTATAACACAACCGATGCTGAAATAGATGTCGAGGGCATGTACCTTAGCGATGATGCCGACAACCCCATGAAATACCAGTTGACAGCCGGCGGAACAGGAGCCAACACCAAGATACCGGCCCACGGCTATCTGCTCGTGTGGTGTGACAACCAGGCTACAACGTCCCGTGGACTGCATGCATCGTTCAAACTGAGCGGCGAAGGCGGCGGCGTGCTGCTGACGGCTGCCGACCGCAGTTGGACAGATACTCTCAGCTACTTCGCCCACAATGGCAACCAGACCGTAGGACGGTTCCCCGACGGCTGCGCTGATGTCTATGTCATGAACGTTCCAACGATTGACAAGGCCAACATCACGACCAGCTACAATGTGCCTGTGGAGCAGCATCTGTCACCCGATGGAACAGGTCTGCAGCCGGCTCTCATGGCTGCCGCAGGAAGTTTCCGCATGCATTACGGCGCGGAGCAGCTCTTCATCAAGAGCGAGGAGAACGGTCAGGTGTTCTTAAGCATCTATACTACCGACGGCAGACTCGTTGGACAGAGCGCTGTGCGTGTAGCCAACGGAGCAGCGTGCGTCAGCGTGGCTCATCTGCCTCAAGGATTCTATGTGGCAAAGGCCACCGATGAAAAGGGCAACCGCATAGCCTGCAAGCTAATGAAGAAATGACTACACTCACATGCTGATGAATCCTGGCTATCTGGGCCAGTTTCTGCTCCCGCGAGCAGGGATGCAATGACATTTGTAGCACCTCCCGCTGCGCAGCCATGCTGTTCCTGCGGTGAAAATCGTTGATAAACCAACCTTCCGCTAATGAATTGTGCTGCATAACTATCAAGTTTTAGCAGGCCTTCAGACGTAAAGCCATCACCTGCACAATCTTGTCAGCTACAGATTCTGGCCGGGTCTGTTACGAACTTGACGACCTCTGGCCTTGACGATGACCTGATTCTTCCCGACAACGAAGAGCCTAAAAGTGGCAATGTTTGGGAAGAAGCTTGGTAACTATTTGTACCATTAGCAACCCTCATTCGGGGACGAAGCACTTTCGTATGCTTCGTCCCCGAATTTTTACATCAAATCCAGTATATCCCTACACTTTCTCATCCATTTTGTCATCGAGGCCGACATTGAGATGCAGATACTGGCCGGCAGCGCAGATGCCTAT
>JAFYDA010000023.1 GCA_017545045.1 Prevotella sp.
TGAAGAAGATGGAGAAGAGCGGTGCAAAGGCTTACCTCGTGAACACAGGTTGGAACGGAACTGGCAAGCGTATCTCTATCAAGGATACTCGTGGTATCATCGATGCTATCCTCGGTGGTGACATTCTGAGCGCTCCTACCAAGAAGATTCCTTACTTCGACTTCGAGGTTCCTACACAGCTTAACGGCGTTGCTTGGGGCATTCTCGATCCTCGCGACACCTATCAGAACCGCGCTGAGTGGGAAGAGAAGGCTAAGGATTTGGCTGCCCGCTTCATCAAGAACTTCAAGAAGTACGAAGGCAACGAGGCTGGTAAGGCTCTCGTGGCTGCCGGACCGAAGCTCTAAACGACTGACAATTAGCTGAAAAGTAATTGAGTTATAATTTGACAAACGCCCGCTTCCTGAATGGGGAGCGGGCGTTTTTTGTTTGCTGTTGGGCCAAGAAAGAGGCTTAGAAACAGGCTTGTGGTTGAGGCTTTGATGTAGGATGAGAAGTCTTTTGATGCATCTGAAATTGTCACTTGGTGCATCTTAAGCATCAAGAGCTATGCAATGAAGGCGCGAAAGGATAACTTTGGCGTAGTAAAATAATTTATTTTACTGACCAAAATAATTTATTTTACCGACTAAAATAATTTATTTTACCGAGCAAAATAATTTATTTTACTACGTCATATGTATGCAATGACAACGTTAGAAGCATGAAATGACAACGCAAGATGTATGCTTTGACATCTTATTTGATGATGAGTGTAGTGAGGTTTTCGGGCTGGAATAGCTCTTGGGCCACTTGTTGCATCTGCTCGGCTGTAACGTCATCTATGCGTTGGAAGAGCTGATGAATGTCTTTTTCCCAACCGTTGTAGAGGAAACTTTTGCCGAAGTCGATGGCAAACTGCTCGCGATTGTCGGTTGCAATGCCCAACTGACCTTTCAGTTGGCGCTTGGCGGCCTGCAGTTGACGGGTAGGTAGTGGGCGTTGCATCAATCGGTCGAGCTCGCGGTGCACCAATCGCAGGCAATGCTTGATGTCGTGATGGTCGCAACCGAAGTATACGCTCCACGTTCCTGTGTCGGTGTAGAATGCGGCTGAGCTCTCAACGGTGTAAACCAACGCGTTGCGTTCGCGCAGACAGACGTTCAATCGTGAGTTCAAAGCAGGGCCGCCCAGGATGTTGTTCATCACATAGAGGGGCATGCGTAACGGGTGGCCGATGGGGTAGGAGCGGCATCCTATCATCACATGAGCCTGATGGGTCTGCATGTCGAGGATATGGGAGCCTCCCTCATTCTTCCCTGTAGAGGGATTTTGGGTGCTGGGTGATGGGTGCTGGATGATAGTTGTTGGGTGCTGGTTGATGGCAGGTGTAGTGCTCGTCAGTCGGCGGAGCAGCCATTTGAAGTCAACGTCTCCGCAAACAAAGAAGATGGCGTTGTCTGGGCGATAGTGCTCACGCGTGAAAGTTAGGGCGTCTTCTGTTTTGAATTGACGCACCACATCGGCATTGCCCAGAATGTTGTGGCCGAGTGGGTGTCCGGCGTGTATGATGTTTTCGAATTCGTCGTAGATGAGTTCGGCAGGCGAGTCGTTGTAGCTCTCAATCTCGTCGCAGATGACTTCCACCTCTTTGTCGATTTCGCTTTGTGGATAGACGCTGTTGAACACGATGTCGCCCAGCAAGTCGATGGTGCGTCCGAGATGTTCTTTCATGGTGGCAGCATAGTATACGGTGCGCTCTTTGGTGGTGAAAGCGTTCAGTTCGCCGCCCACACTCTCGAGTGCATTCAGGATTTGAAGTGAAGAGCGACGGGCCGTTCCTTTGAATGTGGTGTGCTCGCAGAAGTGGGCCAATCCCTCTTGCCCAGGCCGTTCGTGGCGTGTGCCGACAGCAATCTGATAGCCGCAGAAAACCACTGCCGACGGGTCTTTGCGATGAATGACGCGTAGTCCGTTGGGCAAAGTTGTCGTGTTGTATTCCATGTTATTTTCTTTCAATTGAAAAATTTTTCTTTGTTGCCGTTGCAAAATTAGTGTATTTCCGAGAAAAACATTATCTTTGCACAAACA
>JAFYDA010000024.1 GCA_017545045.1 Prevotella sp.
AATAAAGCGTACCTATTAAATAGGTATCTTACTTTTTTTGTATCTTTGCAAGCTGAAACAGCAAGGATTGTGTTTCGATTTTCAAGTAAACGATAATAATAATTTTTAAATGAACTATAAACAATGAAGAAAATGATGATGATTGCAGCTTTGGCTGCGACGTTGGTTTCTTGTGGCGGCGGCGGTGGCCGTCCTAATTTCGGCGACAACGAGTATCCTGTAGTTGCTGCGGGAACGTCGAGTGCTGATATGCAGACAGTTTATCCTGCATCCATTAAGGGTATTCAGGATGTGGAGATTCGGCCGAAAGTCAGTGGCTTCCTAGTCCAGATCAACGTCAAGGAAGGTCAGTCGGTGAGTGCCGGACAGACATTGTTT
The DNA here is from genome assembly GCA_017545045.1 of Prevotella sp. GTDB lineage: Bacteria > Bacteroidota > Bacteroidia > Bacteroidales > Bacteroidaceae > Prevotella. The sequence goes on from JAFYDA010000024.1 coordinate 379, forward strand.
GTGATAGACAACGAAACTTATCAGGCACAGGTGCGCCAAGCCCAGGCTACTGTTAATACTGTCCAACAGCAGGTGAATACTTCTCAGCTGACTTATGAGAATGCGAAACAGCTCCACGCTAATAAGGTGATTGGTGACTACGAGCTTCAAACCTCGCAGAATGCATACGAAAGTGCCAAAGCTCAACTGGCCCAGGCTCAGGCTGCACTGGCAAATGCAAAGGAACTGTTGGGCTTCTGCTATGTGAAGAGTCCCGCTACGGGTGTGGTCGGTACGCTGCCTTTCAAGAAGGGAGCGCTGGTCAGCGGAGCGGATGTCTTGACAACGGTAGCCAACATCTCGTCGATGGACGTTTATTTCTCAGTTACCGAGAAAGAGGCGATGGTCATTTCCCAGAAAGGCATTGCCAGCCTGCCTTCCGTCAAGCTCCAGCTTGCCGACGGCAGTGTTTATGCTCACGAGGGCAAGGTGTCGCGCATGAGCGGTGTCATTGATGTTGCCACGGGTTCGGTGCAGCTCATAGCTTCATTCCCCAATCCCGACAAGGTGCTTAAGAGTGGTGCCACGGGCAATATCGTCATTCCCCGTGTCAATTCCAACGCCATAGTCATTCCCCAGAACTGTGTTTCCGAGGTGCAGAACAAGAAGTTCGTCTACCTGCTGTCAGAAGGCAACAAGGTGAAATACACCGAAATCAAGGTTGACCCCCAGAACGACGGCAACACCTACATTGTCACCGAGGGTTTGAAAGTCGGCGACAAGTACGTGACCAATGGCGTCACCAAGCTCAGTGACGGTATGGAGATTGTGCCCATCACGCCGGAGCGCTATCAGCAGAAGATTAACGAGCAGGCTAAGGCGATGTCGGCTGGTGACATTGTGGGAGCTATGAAGAAGTAGAATAGTTGAAACATCAAGATACAATGACATTTACAACTTTTATCAAACGCCCGGTACTGTCGACGGTGATTTCTATTCTCATCGTCCTGCTGGGTATCATAGGATTGGTATCGCTGCCTATTGAGCAGTATCCCAACATAGCGCCGCCTACCGTTGCGGTATGGACGAGCTACCCCGGTGCCGATGCCGAGACGGTGAAGAACTCTGTAGTCACGCCGTTGGAGGAGAGCATCAATGGTGTGGAAGGCATGGACTATATCTCCTCGACGGCTTCTACTGGTTCGGCACAGCTCTCTGTGCTCTTCCGCCAGGGTATGAATCCCGACATGTGTGCCGTCAACGTGCAGAACCGCGTACAGCAGGCTCAAGCCCTGCTCCCTGCCGAGGTGACACGTATCGGTGTCACGGTGTCCAAGCGTCAGACCTCGCAGGTGCTGATGTTCTCGCTGACCTCAGACGGCCGTTACGACGACGAGTTCCTGACGAACTACAACAACATCAACATCATTCCAGCCATTAAGCGTATCCAGGGTGTGGGCGATGTGATGAGTCCCGGTCTTAAGACGTACTCCATGCGTATCTGGTTGAAGCCCGACAAGATGAAACTTCACAACCTGATGCCTTCCGACATCACGAACGTGCTGGCCGAGCAAAACATTGAGGCCGCTCCTGGTGTTTTCGGCGAGCAGTCCGATGTGGCCTACGAGTATGCCATGCGTTACACCGGTCGTCTGAAGTCCCCTGAGGAGTTTGGCAACATCATCATTTCCAGTGATGACGACGGCCAGACGTTGAAACTGAGGGATGTCGCCAAGATAGAGTTGGGTGGACAGCAGTACTCGGTGGCCATGAAGAACAACAACATCCCCTCAGTCATGGGTATGGTGCAACAGATTGCCGGTTCCAACGCCAACGAGATTGCCAAGCAGGTGAAGGCCGAGCTCGAAGAGCAGGCCAAGCTCTTCCCCCCGGGCATGACCTATAAAATCAACTACGACGTGACGGAGTTCCTCTATGCGTCCATCGAAGAAGTGGTGTTTACCCTGGTGTTCACGCTGATCCTGGTATTCATCGTTATTTATATTTTCCTGCAGGACTGGCGTTCAACGCTCATCCCGCTCATTGCCGTTCCCGTGTCGCTGGTAGGTACCTTCTTCTTCCTTTCCATCTTCGGCTTCTCCATCAACCTGCTGACGCTGTCGGCCTTGCTTTTGGCCATTGCCATTGTGGTGGACGATGCCATCGTGGTGGTCGAGGCCGTGCATGCCAAGCTCGACCAGGGTTACAAGTCAGCGCTGACGGCGTCCATCGATGCCATGAACGAGATTTCCGGAGCCATCATTTCCATTACGCTCGTAATGGCTTCGGTGTTCATCCCCGTGTCGTTCATCGGCGGCACCTCCGGTACGTTCTATCGTGAGTTCGGTGTGACGATGGCTGTCAGCATCTTCATCTCGGCCTTGAATGCCTTGACGCTGTCTCCGGCCTTGTGCGCCATCTTCCTGAAGCCTCACGACAAGGAAGGCCACGAGAAGAAAATGTCGCGCATTGACCGTTTCCACGCTTCGTTCAACACGGCCTACAACTCCTTGTTGGGAAAATATAAGGGCATCATCGAGAAATGGGTGCGCCGTCCGGTGCTGATGCTTGCTTTTGTCATCGTGGGTATAGTAGCCTTGGTTGCTACGTCTGTCACCGCCAAGACCGGATTGGTGCCCGACGAGGACACAGGTACCATCTTCTGTACCATCTCCATGCCTCCTGCCACTTCTGTAGAGCGCACCAAGCGCGTCATCAGTCAGGTGGACAGCATCCTGGCTGCCGATCCAGCCATTCAAAGCCGTGAGCAGATTCAGGGCTACAACTTCATTGCCGGTTCCGGCTCCGACCAGGCTACCTTCATCATCAAGCTGAAACCGTTCTCGGAGCGTCAGAAAGGATTCTTCTGGAAGCTCAGCGGACTGTGGGAGGGCGACGGCATCTACCGTTTCTTCCTCAATCCCTATGAGTCGACGGGTGTCTTGGCACAGATTTACTTGAAGACCGCCCACATCAAGGACGCCCAGATTCTGGCATTTGCTCCGCCAATGATTCCTGGCTTCTCAGCCAACTCCGGTATCTCCATTGTCATGCAGGACCGCACAGGTGGCTCGCTTGACAAGTTCTTCGGCATTGTCAAGGACTACCTGGCTGAGCTCAACAAGCGCCCGGAATTCCAGACTGCCCAGACATCATACAATCCTAACTATCCGCAGTACATGCTGCACGTCGATGTGGCCAAGTGTAAGCAGGCAGGCATATCGCCTAACATCGTGCTGACCACGCTGCAGGGATACTACGGCGGTCTCTATGCCTCCAACTTCAATGCCTACGGTAAGCTCTACCGTGTGATGATACAAGGTCTGCCAGAGACCCGCATGACCGAGGAGTCCCTCAAGAGCATCTACGTCCGTACTCCGGGTGGAATGTCGCCTATCGAAGAGTTCTGCCGCATGGAGCGTGTCTATGGTCCATCCAACATCAACCGCTTCAACCTCTTCACGTCCATTAACCTGACGGCAACCGTTGCCGACGGCTATTCCACCGGTGAGGCCATTTTGGCTGCCCAGGAGGTTGCTGACGACTATCTGCCTCAGGGCTATACTTATGATTACAGCGGTCTGACACGTGAGGAAGCCAAAGCCTCGAACACCACGGGAATCATCTTTGCGTTGTGTTTCATTTTCATCTACCTCATCTTGTCTGCTCAGTACGAGTCCTACATTCTGCCCCTTGCTGTGGTACTCTCGGTACCCTTCGGCTTGGCAGGCTGTTTCCTCTTTACCATGCTCTTTGGCCATTCAAACGACATTTATATGCAGATTTCGCTCATCATGCTGATAGGTCTGTTGGCCAAGAATGCCATCTTGATTGTACAGTTCGCCTTGGAGCGCCGTCAGACGGGTATGGCCATTTCCTGGTCTGCCGTCCTGGGTGCTGCAGCCCGTCTGCGTCCTATCCTTATGACTTCGCTGGCTATGGTAATCGGACTGTTGCCTATGATGTTCGCATCGGGTGTGGGTAAGAATGGTAACCAGACGCTGGGTGCTGCTGCCGTCGGCGGCATGTTGATAGGTACGCTGTGTCAAGTACTTGTGGTGCCTACCTTGTTCGTCATCTTCCAGACACTGCAGGAGAAGTTCTCGCCCATGCAGTTCGAAGGCGAGGAAGTCAATCCCGACTTGCTCACCGAGATAGAGCAGTACGCACACCATCCTGTAGATTATGAATTGGAGAAATAATTAGCTATGAAGAAGATTTTAGTTTTCGCAGCCGCCACACTGCTATTGGGCAGTTGCGGTTTATATAATAAGTACGACCGTCCTGACGTCAATACCAAGGGACTTATCCGCGACGCGGTGTCCGATGCCGACACCCTGGCCGTTTCTTTGCAGGACACCGCCTCGTTCGGCAATCTGCCCTGGCGGGCTGTGTTCACCGACCCCCAGCTGCAGGCACTCATCGAACAGGGTCTCGAGAAGAATGCCAACCTGCAGAATGCCGCCCTGACCGTCCAGATGTACGAGGCCATGCTGAAGGCCGCCAAACTTGCCTTCCTGCCCTCCATCACCTTCGGCACCAATACCAACATGGGGAGCATTCAGACGGTTTATATGGATCCTTCCAAAACCACTAAGTCCTATACCTTGCCCTTGACAGCATCGTGGACGCTCGACTTTTTCGGCAATTTCCTGTCGCAGAAGCGTTCTACCCAGATGAAGCTCCTGGGCTACAAGGACTACCAAATGGCAGTCCGTGCCCAAGTGATCGGTGGTGTGGCCAATGCCTACTATACTCTGCTCATGCTTGACGAACATCTGCGCATCGCCAACGACATGGCAGCGATGGCCAAGGAGACGTGGGAAATGATGCAGCTTCAGTACAATCTGGGGCGTGCCCGTTCCACCGCTGTGCAGAGTGCCGAGGTCGCCTACCTGTCCACCCAGACGCAAGCCAACGACATCCGCCGTCAGATTCGCTCTACGGAGAATGCCCTCAGTCTGCTCATTGGCCAGGCAGGACAGCAAATCCCCCGTACCACACTGGCAGAGCAGTCCCTGCCTACCGAGTTTGCCGTCGGCGTGGGCATTGCCCTGCTGAAGAACCGTCCCGACGTGCACAGTGCCGAGATGACCCTCGCATCGTGTTTCCACGACGTTCAGACGGCTCGTTCGCAGTTCTATCCGACGATAACGATTGGTGCCACCGGAGCATTCTCCAATGTCAACGGAACCGTCAATCCCGGCAAGATGCTGACCAATTTCTTTGCCAGCCTCGTACAGCCCATTTTTGCCCGCGGCGCACTGATTGCCAACCTCAAGGTGTCGAAGCTGCAGTATGAGCAAGCCTTCAACAACTGGCAGAACACCATCCTCGCTGCAGGAAACGAGGTGTCCAATGCCCTGGTGAACTACAACCAGTACGATGCCAACTCTAAGCTCGAGGCCCAGCGTGTCGAGTTGCTGACCAAGACGGTGGCCGACGTGCGTAAGCTCTACGAGCGTTCCGGTTCCACCTATCTCGAAGTGCTGACGGCTGAGACCCAGCTGCGCTCGGCACAAATCAACAAGGTCACCGACGACTTCAGCAAGATGCAGGCCGTCGTCAGCCTGTATACTGCACTTGGCGGTGGTGGGAAATAAGTAACTATTATTATAAAGTATGTAATATGGCAAGTGAAATTAGTCCAAAAGCCGAAATATCGCCCAAGGCGAAGATAGGCAACAACTGTAAGATATTCCCCTTTGTCTACATCGAGGACGACGTGGTCATCGGCGACAATTGCATCCTCTTCCCCTTTGTCAGCATCTGTAACGGTACCCGCATGGGCAATAACAACAAGGTGCACCAGGGGACGGTCATCGCCGCCCTGCCCCAGGATTTCGATTTCCGTGGCGAGAAGAGCGAGTGCATCATCGGCGACAACAATATCTTCCGCGAGAATGTCGTCGTCAACCGTGCCACCCATCATGACGGCCAGACCGTCATCGGCAACGACAACGTGCTCATGGAAGGTGCCCACATATCCCATGACACCAAGGTCGGCAACCGCTGCGTTTTTGGCTACGGCACCAAGATTGCCGGCGACTGCGAGATAGAGGATGGGGTCATTTTCTCTTCCTCCGTCATCGAGAATGCCAAGACGCGTGTGGGTCGTGGCTCCATGATACAGGCCGGAACGACCTTCTCCTACGACGTTCCTCCTTATATCGTCTTTACCAATCAGCGCACCTATGGCGGTGTCAACATGCCTGTGGCACGCCAGCATGGCGTTGACGAGAAGACGCTCAAGCATATTGCCAATGCTTACCGACTGGTGTTTTTCGGCAAGACAGCCCTGTTCGATGCCGTCAACCAGATTGAGGAGCAGGTTCCTGACGGTCCTTTCATCCGCCACATCATCGAATTCCTACGTGCCACCAAGATAGGCATCATTGGCAGACAGTAGGAAAATAGTAATAAGATTTAACGAAAATTCCTCTCCCAGGCAAATGGTCTGCGGGGAGGAATTCTTTTTACCACAGCCGGTCGTCAGTGCTGAAAGCCCTTTGAAAAGTTAAAAAACACCTCCAAACGAAAAAATGTCATGAAAAATCCCCCAATATCTTATTTTTTTTTTAATTTTGCAAAATAGAACATTATAAAATTAATTAATCAATATCTTTTAAATGAGGAAAAAATGAAAAAAAACATCTTTTTTTTATCCGTATTTGCTCTCTGCTGCTCCCTGAATGCGCAAGCCCAGGCTATGGTGGAAGGCAAGCAAGTGAAGCGAATCATTTTCGACCGCGAGGACATCAGCGTCATCTATGATGACAACACGCGTTCGAACAATGTTCAGGAACTTTCCGTACGTCGTCAGGATCCCGTGACCGGCGTACGCGAGGAACGACTCAACACCAACGTTACTACGAGCGACTGGTACACTGTGGACGGGCGCCGCTTGCAGGGTAATCCCGGCAACACGAAGGGCGTCTATGTGGTGAAAGAAGGCAACAAGGTACGTAAAGTAATTAAAAAGTAAACGGCTATGAAGAAAATTCTACTTACCTTACTGGCTCTTGTAGCCGTTATGGCTGTCAATGCCAAGATTGTCAAGATCAAGATCGCCGACGGTACCATGAAGGTGTTTACCACCTCCGAACTGTCTTCTATCGACTTCAACGACAACGGTACGCTGAAGGTTACCACCTATCAGGGCGAGGTGCTCGAAGGCCTGGACGCCAAGTTCGACGAACTGGAAATCGGCAGCGAACCGATTATCTACGAGCAATATCCCGACAAGCTTTCTTTCAACATCGATGCAGACGGTATTCCTGTGGACCTCCATCAGACACGCTCCATCATGAAGCTGAACTACGTCTATCCCAGCGTCGACCCCTATGGAGCATCCATCTCTCTCAGCGGCACCATGCTTATCCCCATGAACCTCTGGGAAGGCAAGGACAAGTGCGAGGGCATACTGCTCATGAGCCACTACACCAAATTCCACAAGGACGAGGCTCCGACCAGGGAGAACGGTGAGCTCGAGAATATGTTCCTGGCCAATCCGCTGAACCCCAACTTCATCATCATCGAGAGCGATTTCTTCGGCTTCGGTGCCACCGAGCGCTTCCCACAGGCTTTCTTGCAGGGTACACCCAATGCCTATGCAACGCTCGACGGCCTGCTGGCTGCCCGCAAGCTGCTCGACGAGATGGGCTTCGACTACGGTCCGCTGCTCTTCAACATCGGCTATTCCAGCGGCGGCTACGATGCACTGATTGTACAGAAGGTCCGCGACATGGAGTATGCCGACGAGGTCGAGTTCGACAAGACCTTTGCCGGTGGCAGCCCCAGCGACGTCTGCGAAGCCTACCGACAGTATGTCCTGATTGACGAGACGGCCTACAACGCCGTACCCCTCCTGCTCATGGTGTGCACCAAGGAGACCCAGATGCTGAGCATCGACTACAAGGACGTCTTCCAGCCCTACATCTGCGACCGCATCGATGAGCTGATACTCTCCAAGGAGTACTCTTCGTGGCCTGTCTGTGACAGCATCGGGCGTGAGAAGAAAGTTCACGAAATCTTGTCCGAAACCTACTGTGACCTCGATTCCCCCGAAAGCCAGGCCGTCCAGGACCTCTTGAAGACTTTCAACGTCGACCACAACTGGGTGACAGACCCCAGCCAGCCCCTCTACATCTTCCATTCGCGCGGCGACGACTATGTGCCCTTGCAGTCCGCACGCCCCATCCTCTCCTATCTTAGGGAGAACGGTTACACGCCCCACATCATTCCTGGTAAGACTAACCTGCAGACCAACTTCATCGTACCTAAGCTGGGACACCTGAGTGCCACGTCTATCTTCTTCATCCAGAGTCTAGCTGCCGTTGCTGCCTGGCCCCAGATGTACACCAACGACAGGCTTAACCCTGAATACGAGCAACTCATCGAGCAGTCTGACGACCCCGTGGAACTCATGCGCCAGCTGGATGCTATGGGCATCGACTGTCGCGCCATTATCAAGCAG
>JAFYDA010000025.1 GCA_017545045.1 Prevotella sp.
ATTGTGGAGGGTGGCATACGACGTGACGCCCGGACGAATCTGATATAGCTGTTCGTAACGGGCGTCGTGCTCCATGATTTGCTTGATGTAGAAGGGACGTTCAGGCCGGTAACCGACGAACGACATGTCGCCGCGCAGCACGTTCCAAAGCTGTGGCAGCTCGTCCAGATGGTGGTTGCGCAGCAGTCGGCCAATCTTGGTCATGCGCGTCTCCTGCTCATGCTGGTAGAGGGCTTCGCCGTCCTTCTCGGCATCGACCACCATGCTGCGGAACTTCAGGATATGGAATGGCCGTCCTCCCAGTCCGATGCGCTCCTGGCGGTAGATGGCCGGCCCGCCGCCAATCTTGATGGCCAGATAGCATGTCAGAATCAGGGGTGAGAACAGCACCAGGCAGACGGCGGACAGGACGATGTCGAAGGTTCGCTTCATACGGCAGCCTTGATCTTCAGATTGATGCATACGTTGACGAAGCAATAGATGAGCACGTCGACAATCAGTATCCAGGTGGAACTGAGGAAGGGGTATAGCCCGTAGTTCATCAGGTCGTAGACGAGCGCCAGCCCCAGGATGACCAGCAGCGACTGGTGTTGCGACAGTCCGGAGCGCATCAGCTTGTGGTGGATGTGGTTCTTGTCGGCCAGGAACAGCGGCTGGTGGTGGTTGAAGCGGTGGAGCGTCACCCTGACCACGTCGGCCATTGGCACGAAGAGCAGGGTCATCGGTACGAGCAGCGACTCGGGGCGGGTAGGCCAGATGAGGGTGTTGTCGGACGCACACTTGATGGCGAGGAATCCCAGGATGAATCCCAGCGAGAGCGACCCGGAGTCGCCCATGAATATCTTGGTGTTGCGCTCGGGCTTCCCAAAGAGGTTGAAGTAGCTGAAGGCTATCAGCGCGCCAATCATGCCTGCCACCAATATAGAATAGGTATGTACGAAGACGTCGTACTGGATGAAGTAGCACAGGAATCCTCCGAGTGCCATCAGCGAGAGGCCGGCAGCCAGTCCGTCGATGCCGTCAATCAGGTTGATGGCGTTGTCGATGAACACCATCATGAAGATGGTCAGCGGAATGCCTATGTAGTTGGGAATCTCGTAGATGCCGAACAGTCCGTAGAGGTTGTTGATATACAGTCCGGCAAAGGGCAGCAGACAGCCCGTGGCTATCTGTACGAAGAACTTCGTGCGCGCGTCGAGTCCCGTCAGGTCGTCGAGTATGCCGGTGATATAGATGATGAGCAGTCCCATCAGGAACACGGCGCTCCATACGTTGATGGGTATGACGTACTCGTCGCTGACGGGAATGAACCACAGGATGGCGATGAAGGCGGTGAGCATGCTGGGGAAGAAGGAGATGCCGCCCATGCGCGGGATGGCGTTGGTGTGCACCTTCCGGTCGTTGGGGATGTCGTACAGGTTTTTCCGCTTGCAATAATCTAGGATGACCGGCGTAAAGACAAAGCCGCAAACCAGACTTAACAGAAACGCTCCGAGTAGATATATCGTCATTTGTAGTATGTTCATTGTTACCATATACATATATAACTGACAATTGCCGCTATTATTGCGTGCCCAAAGTATTTTATTTCATTATCTTATTTTTAAACGGAAAATTTGGTCAATTCAGCGAAAGTGTGTACCTTTGCACGCTGAATATTCAAACCACAAACATATATTGTAGATATGGAAATCAAAATTACCTTCCCCGACGGTTCTGTTCGCTCGTATGAGCAGGGCGTCACGGGACTTCAGATTGCCGAGAGCATCTCACCCGCTCTGGCACGCAGCGTTGTCAGCTGCGGCGTGAATGGTGAGACCGTAGAGCTGAACCGTCCTATCAATGAGGACGCTACCATCGCGCTCTATAAGTTTGACGACGAACAGGGTAAGCACACCTTCTGGCACACCTCAGCCCACCTGCTGGCCGAGGCCTTGCAGGAGTTGTACCCCGGCATACAGTTCGGCTTTGGCCCCGCCGTCGAGAACGGATTCTTCTACGACGTGCTGCTGCCCAACGGAGAGATGATCAAGGAGAGCGACTTCCCCACCATCGAAGCCAAGATGAAGGAACTGGCCGGCAAGAAGGAGGCCGTGGTTCGCAAGGAGGTGGCCAAGGCCGACGCCCTCAAGGAGTTTGCCGCCAACGGTCAGACCTACAAGTGCGAACATATTGAGCAGGACCTCGAAGACGGCAGTATCACAACCTATACTCAGGGCAACTTCACCGACCTCTGTCGTGGCCCGCACCTCGTGGACACCGGCGAGATCAAGGCCGTGAAGCTGACGAGCGTGGCCGGCGCCTTCTGGCGTGGCGATGCCACCCGCGAGCAGATGCAGCGCCTCTACGGCATCTCGTTCCCCAAGAAGAAGATGCTCGACGAGTATCTCGTCATGCTGGAGGAAGCCAAGAAACGCGACCACCGCAAGATTGGCAAGGAGATGGAACTCTTCATGTTCTCAGAGAAAGTCGGCAAGGGACTGCCCATCTGGCTGCCGAAGGGCACCGACCTGCGTCTGCGCCTGCAGGAGCATCTGCGCAAGGTGCAGAAGCGCTATGGCTATCAGGAGGTGATCACCCCGCATATCGGCGGCAAGAGCCTCTACGTCACCTCGGGTCACTATGCCCACTACGGCAAGGACTCCTTCCGTCCCATCACCACACCGGAGGAGGGCGAGGAGTACATGCTGAAGCCCATGAACTGCCCCCACCATTGCGAAATCTTCGCCAACAAGCCCCGTTCGTACAAAGACCTGCCCCTGCGTATTGCTGAGTTCGGCACCGTCTATCGCTACGAGCAGTCGGGCGAGCTGCACGGACTGACTCGTGTGCGCTCGTTTACCCAGGACGACGCCCACCTCTTCTGCCGTCCCGATCAGGTGAAGCAGGAGTTCCTCAATGTGATGGATATCATTGGCGTGGTGCTGACGGCCTTCGGCTTCAACTTCGAGGCACAGATCTCGTTGCGCGACCCCAACGACCATACCAAGTATGTGGGTACCGACGAGGACTGGGCATTGGCCGAGCGCGCCATCCAGGAGGCCTGCGCCGAGAAAGGTCTGACCGCCAAGGTGGAATATGGCGAGGCTGCCTTCTACGGGCCTAAGCTTGACTTCATGATCAAGGACGCCATCGGTCGCCGCTGGCAGTTGGGCACCATCCAGGTGGACTACAACCTGCCCAAGCGCTTCCAGCTGGAATATACCGACGAGGACAACCAGAAGAAGACGCCCGTCATGATTCACCGCGCACCCTTCGGCTCGCTCGAGCGCTTCTGCGCCGTGCTCATCGAGCACACCAGCGGACACTTCCCCCTCTGGCTCACGCCCGAGCAGGTGGCCATCCTGCCGCTGTCGGAGAAGTACAACGACTATGCCGAGGAGGTCTGCAAGCTCTTTTCGGCAGGTGGTGTCCGCGCCACCATCGACCTGCGCAACGAGAAGCTGGGCCGCAAGATTCGCGACAACGAGCTGAAGCGCATTCCCTACATGGTCATCGTCGGCGAGAAGGAAGCTGCCGACAAGACTGTCGCCGTGCGCCCGCAGGGAGGCGGCGAGCAGAGCGTCATGACCATCCAGGAGTTCATAGACGAGGTGAACCAGAAGGTACAGGAAATGACCAAAGACTTCTAAACACATGACGAAACGACTATTCATACAAATGGCGTTGGCCCTTTCGGCCACCGCCATTTGTGCTCAAAACGAAGGGCCGACCATGGGCTGGAGCTCGTGGAACACGTTCGGCCTGAACATCAACGAGACGCTCATCAAGCAGACCGCCAACTCAATGGTGTCGAAGAAATTGCTCGATGTCGGTTACAACCACGTCAATATTGACGACGGCTACTTCGGCGGGCGCGACAAGTCCAGCGGCCAGCTAAAGATTCACCCGCAGCGGTTCCCTAATGGGCTGAAGCCTGTCGTTGACCATATCCACTCCAAAGGGCTGAAAGCCGGTATCTACAGCGACGCCGGTCACAACACCTGCGGCAGCTATCACGGCGGCGACCAGACGGGTGTCGGCGTCGGACTCTACGAGCACGACCAGCAGGACGCCGACCTCTTCTTCAAGGAACTGGGCTTCGACTTCATCAAGGTCGACTTCTGCGGCGGCGACCCCATCCACAACAACGAGAACCTGAAGCTCGACGAGAAGGCTCGCTACGAGGCTATTGCCAAGGCCATACGCAACACCGGCCGCACCGACGTCCGTATGAACGCCTGCCGCTGGGCCTATCCCGGCACGTGGGTCGACGGAGCCGCCTTCTCGTGGCGCACCACCGGCGACATCTACGCCAGTTGGGAGTCCGTCAGGGGCATCCTGGCCGAGAACCTCTACATGAGTGCCTATTGCAGCCGCGGCCACTACAACGACATGGACATGCTCGAGGTAGGCGTCACGACCTGGGATGGAAACAAACTGACCAATGAGGAGAACAATACCCACTTCGGTATGTGGTGCATCATGAATTCGCCGCTGCTCATAGGCTGCGACATACGCAATCTAAACGGCACTGCCCTCAACCTGTTGCGCAACACCGAGCTCATCGCCCTCAATCAGGACACCCTCTACCAGCAGGCCTACGTCGTGGATTATCAGAACGACTGCTACACGCTGGTGAAGGACCTGGAGCGCCGCGACAGCACGCTCCGCGCCTTCGCCGTCTACAACCCCACCGACGAGACCAAGGCTGTGAAGGTCAGTTTCGCTGACCTCTGTCTCGCTGGCGATGTCAAGCTGCGCGACCTGTTCCAGATGAAGGATGTCGGTACCTTCACCGACAGCTACGAGGTGACGCTCCCCAAGCATGCCACCCGCATCTACCGTGCTGAAGCCGAGAGGCGCATTGAGCGTGTACGCTATGAGGCCGAGACGGGCTATTGCAGCGCCTACTCCGAGATAACGGGCAACGTCTGCAGCTATTCGCAATCCTCATCCTGTTCCGGCGGCTACAAGGCCGGCTGGCTGGGCCGTAGCGAGAAGAACGACCTCCAGTGGCGCAGCGTTTACAGCCGCGAGGGCGGTGAGTACAAGCTCACTATCGGGTACCTCAGCGGTCAGAGTCGTAGCGTTACGGTCAGCATCAACGGCAAGAAGGTCCAGACACTCTCGTTGAACTCCGGTAGCTTCAGCAAGGTGGGCCGCAAGACCATCACCGTCGAGCTGCAGCCCGGTTACAACACCGTCCGTCTGTCGAACCCCTCGTCAGATATGCCCGACCTCGACTACATCGACCTTGAACCCGTCGTGCCCACTTCGATTACTGCCCCCTCCGCCCCTGAGTCAGTCGGCCGGGCCTACGACCTGCAGGGACGTCCCGTCGATGCCGCCACCGCACGTGGTGTCATCGTCAGCGGTGGTTGCAAAGTACTACGATAATTTTTTTTCGAATCTATTACCACTCCCACCACTTTTTTAGTTAACCACTTGTCAAACAATTGGTTATGCGGTGGTAATAATGGTGGTGGCAGTGGTAATATATTACCACTACGTTGGTTTTTGTGCCCAAAAACCAACGTATTTCGTTCTTTTCTGTTCATATCTGCTATTGATTTATGAGCATAACAGCCTAAGTCTTGGCTATGAACAATCGCATTACATCGTTCCGTGGGCTTTGGAACGTCGTTCCAAGGCTGCCGGAACGTCGTTCCTGCGCCTCTGGAATACCTGAAAGCGGTACACAATTACCAAAAACCAACGAAGAAGCCTCAGAAATATACAGGTGGTGGAAGTGGTAATACGTCACCACTTCCACCACCTGTACTACCACTGCATAACAACGTTATATACAAATAGTTAGATACAAAAGTGGTGGAAGTGGTAATATATTTCCAAAAAAATATTCTTGTTCTTCTGTCAAATATTTCCTCCTGTAAAAAATGCTGGATTATTTGGCCGTTCCGATTTTTCTTTGTATATTTGCACCCGAACTATAGCAATAGCTTATGAAAACTACATCCGTACAAATTAACACCCAACTGTATGATACAGCCGTCGAGTATGCACGCCGGCAGCATACCAGCGTCGAGAAGATGCTTGAAGGCTTCATCCTTTCGCTGCCAATATATGGAAAGACAGAAGAAAGACCAAGATTGAAGCGCCCCACGAACTTTTCTCCAGAGTTGCTGAAATTGAGTGGTATATTGAAACAACCGAGTCGGGAAGAAGACCTTAATGGTGATGATGCAAGATGGGAATATCTTAAGGAGAAATTCTGCCTCGAATGAAAATCTTTATTGATACCAATATCATTTTAGTCGTCCTGCAAAATCGCACGGCTTTTCGGGAAAGTTCAATGGCTATTATGCAAATGGCAATCAATAAGGATATCAACTTATTTGCCTCACCCTTATCTTTTGCAACATGCTTCTATATTCTTAGGAGAGAACTTGGAAGAGATGCAACATTGCAGAGTCTCCGCTCCATAAAGTCTTTTATAGAGATGACGACAATGGATAACAGCCAGGTCTCAAGAGCACTCAGTAGTGATATGCCCGATTTTGAAGATATGCTTCAGTTTGAGTCAACCATAGCCTCTGGATGCGATGTGATAGTAACCAGAAATGGGAAACATTTTCCCCAAGAATGGATACCGATATTGACACCATCAGAGTTCCTTGATCAATATACCGTATAATATGATACTCTAAAAATGAACTAAATAACCTTTCAAGAAAGTACCGAACAATTGAAATGCCGCAACTGGCTCTACCACTCAGACTGGGGGGCACGACGTAAAGAGGCCTGCAGGGGCGGCAACAACAGAATCATTACTAACCATGCGCTCGCAGGCCGGAAGGCGCAAAAACCTAATTACTAAAACAAAAAGCAAATAATGAAAAAGCATTTACTGAAAACTTTGCTCACCGCCCTCGTGCTGTTGACGGGGTGGGGGAGTTCGACGTGGGCTCAGACGGATGTCACGTCTACATATCTGACAAATGCCGACTTTGAGGGGGAATACTCTGTTTATTCTAATCCTAGCTCAGACCGCGCCATTTATCAGCCCGAAGGATGGACTATATCTTATTCAAATGGAGAGAAAAATGATTTGACATCGCTGAATAGTAGTTGTACTCAGTGGAATCAGTTTTCTAACAAATCTCAGCCTGCTAATGGCGGCAACAATACATATTGGATTCGTTTCCGTTGGGGAAGTACGTCGAGGTTGACTCTTTCACAGGATGTAACTTTGCCAGCCGGTAAGTATAACCTTACAGCCGACGCCTTTTTTAATGGAAATGGAGGCGGCTCTGCAACAATAAGCGCTGCTGGTCAGAGTCTGAATGTCAGTGGTAATAGCGAGTGGACTAATTATGGACTTGAGTTCACACTTGCAAATGAGACTACGGTAACTATTGCTTTTGGTCTTAATGAGACAAGTCAAGCGGAGGTTATTGCAGGTTTCGACAATTTCAAGCTTACTTATACAGAAGTCGTGGTAAAAGACAATCTGGAGAAGGCTATTGCCACTGCCACCAAGGTGTATGACGGAACTTCAGACGTAACACTCAATGCTGCCATAGCTGACGCACAGGCAGTCTTTGACAATGTAAGTGCTACACAGCAACAAGTGAATGATGCCACCGCAACGCTGAATGAAGCTGTAGCCACCTGTCTTGCAGCTCAAAGCGACTACTCGTTTTTCATAACAAATCCGGGCTTTGAGCAGAGCGATCCATTTGTAGGTAATAAGGGCACTGGCTCTGCCGAAAACTATGAAGGAACTGGCTGGAAGGCTCTTTCGACAAGTACATCAAATAGCTGCGGTGCTATACTGGGCTATGGCGTGTCAGGAAACCAAATTAACAACGTTAGCGTACCTGCTACGGATTTGGATGGTAATACTGGCAATGCAATGGCTATCAGTGTGGGGTGGAGTGCTACCGTAGCCTACCAGAGTGCTGATGCCGTAATCTTGCCTGCAGGTGAATATGTGCTGTTGGCTTATGTTTACAACGCTAACACCCAAGGTCAGAATTTCACGTCGAAGTTTGGCTTTGTACCTACTGTGGGTGATCCCATTCTCTCTTCAACCACATCGTTCGCTTCTGGCAAGTGGACCTTAGACTATGTACAGTTCACTCTGACGGAAGCTACCGAGGGTAAGTTCCAGATTGGTGGCGCTGCTGGTAATAATACTTCTACAACTCATGCCAAGGTGTTTATTGACAATTTGACATTGACTAATGCTGAGGGTTTGGCTTCAGCCCAGTCAAAAATCGCAAAACCCAATTGGCTTGCAGCAAAGGCTGCTGCCCAGGCTGCCCTTGCCAATACAGACTACACCAATGTGACGGGTAGCGAGAAGATAGCATTGGAGAGTGAGGATAAAATGGACGAGCCCACAACTGCTGAAGGTTATGATGCAGCTACTGAGGCATTGATTTCTGCCACTAACGCCTTCGCTGCCGCCAAGGCTTCGTACGACATCTTTGTTGAATATAATAAGGAGTTGCCTTATGCGCCCAACATACAGCCTGAGATTACGGTTGAGTCGACGGCCGAGGGGCTGATTAGAGAACTCCGTGCCTATTACGAATCGAATGCTCTGGCTGAGGGCTACAAGGGCGCCGAGGATGTTACGTCAACTTACATGACCAACTATGTTAACCCAACAAAAATAGATGGTTGGACTGTCAAGAATACGACGGGTAATAGCAAAATGCGTATTATGACAAATGAGCCATATACTAATTCTGATGGCTCAGCAGCTACGGGCTATTTCGACAGCGACAGCTGGGGCAGCGCATTTGCCACAACCTTCACCCAGGATGTCGAACTGCCTCAGGGCGTGTATATCCTTAGTGTCAAGGCCCGTGGTAATGGCACGACGACCTACAAGGTGATAGCTGACGGCGAGAGCACAGACATTACTTCCATAGGTAGTACAGGTGGTGTGTTCGGTCGTGGTTGGAATGACTACACCGTCGAGTTTGAGGTCAAAGCCACCAAGACCGTCACGCTCGGTATGCAGATGGAGACGGGTAGCAGTGGTAACTGGCTGTCGTTCTCCGACTTCCGCCTCGTTCGTATTGGCGACAGCGAGGAAGGAGCAGTGTTGGCCGAAGCAAATGAACTTGCTGCCGACGATGACGCTGTGGCCGTAGGTAAGCTGCGCGATGCCATTGCCGCCTACAATGACGGCGGCGAGATTGCTGGCCTTGCTGCTGCCGTTGAACAGTTTAAGACCGACAATGCTGATCAGGGGAAGGATGAGACTTCGAAGGTAGGAACAGATAAGGAAAAGTGGACTGTTGGCACAGGAAATAATAGCAATAGGGGAACATATACTAAAAATGGTATAACTTTGGTTGAACACTATGGCGAAAGTGATGCCGGCGTGATGATTTCCCAGCAGGTTAATGTGGATAATGGCCTGTATAATATTGAGCTTTATGCTACTTCACATAATGCGTGGAATAACAATGGTGCCAACTTGCAGACAGATGCCGATGACGTGGCGTATGTTTTTGGTACTTCAGGTAGCAATACTATAAAGACTTGGATTACAGCTCGTCGCAATAGCGGAATGCTTGATAGTGAACCCGAAGTCTATGCCGTCAACGGCTTGGAAGTAAACGATGGTAAAATTACTATGGGCTTGGCTCTCGAAAGGGCAGGTCAGACAGAATGGCATACCATTCAGATCAAGAAGCTTACATTGGTAACTACTGCTAAGAATGTATATGCTTTGGACAAGACAGAGATGACTGACTTGATTTCTGAGGCCGAGGCTCTTGCCGCCAACGAGTACAAGACCGAAGGAAAGGCTGCACTTAATACTGCCATAACGGCTGCACAGACTGCTCTGGAGAGCAACAAACTGAACATATCTGAGTTTGAGGCCGAAATCCAGGCCCTTAAGGATGCCATTGAGGCCTTCACGACTGCTAACTATGTAGCTATGACGGGCACGTATTATGTGCAGAACGCCACCTCAGGAAAGTATATGGCTGCCGGACATAGCTGGGGAACTCAGGCTATCGTCAACGAGTCGGGGCTTGACATGACGTTGTCTGCAGGCACAGACAAGAAGGTGACTTTTGACTCTCAGGTGTTTAATGGAGACAACAATCATTTCCTGGGCAGCAACCTCTATATGGACAGTCCCGCTTATGCCTGGATTATTGAGCAGACTGGTGAGAATGAATATACGATTGGCAATGGTGCAAAATATCTTGGGGTAGACGCGAGTGACAATCTTGTACTTGTTGACGAGGCTGTCACTTGGAAGTTCCTTGCTGCGGCTAACGTACAAAGCCAGCGCCAGACCGACGGGCTGACAGCTCTTGAAGCTGCCACGGCCGACAATGGTGTCGATGCTACGTTCCTGCTGAAGGATGCCGATTTCAACCGCAATGACCATCGCTGGGCTGCATGGACTGTTAGTACGAACTGCACTAACAGAAACCTGGGTGGTGGCGGTACTGCAACCAATGGCAACGGCTGTGCTGAGTCATTCCACTCTTTGTTCACCATCAGCCAGACCGTTAACAACGCCCCCGCCGGTGTCTATAAGATGACTGCACAGGGCTTCTTCCGTCAGGATGATGGCGAAACTGAAGACATTCCGTTGTTCTTCGCAGGCGACAAGACCGCTGATGTGCCTGCCAAGACAGGCAGCGAAGGCAGTATGGGTGATGCTTCTATTTCGTTCTCCAACGGACAGTACACCATTGAGCCCATCGAGTTCATCGTGGGCGAGGACGGCGTGCTGACCGTAGGCATTAAGAACGAGACGGCTGTGCATCAGTGGGTCATCTTCGACAACTTCCAGCTGACTTACTACGGCCCAGCTCCTAAGACCACTGTCACCCTGGCTGTCACAGATGCCCAGTATGCAACGTTTGTTGCTCCGTTCGACGTGGAGATTCCTGGAGGCGTGACGGCTTATGTGGTTGAAGGTGTTGACAGCGAGACGAATGAGATTGTGATGGATGAACTGAGTACCATCCCCGCCAACAAGCCAGTTGTGCTCTTTAGCGAATCTGCTTATAGCACTGAGGTGGAAGGTGTGGCTGTCCCGGCAGAGGATTTGACTTATGGCATACTCACCGGTACCTATGAGGATATCGACGCCATCGAAGGCACTTACATTCTCCAGAAGCAGAGTTCAGTCGCGTTCTTCAAGGTTGAGACTACCGGTATAACTAAGGTGAAGGCTAACCATGCTTACATGACCATCCCGAGCGGTGACGGTGCCCGAGCCTACTACTTCGGCGGCGCGGCTACTGCTATCGGCGTTCTGAAGGCTCTGACCAGCGGCGACGCTGAGATCTACGATGTGAACGGCCGCAAGCTGGTGAAGCTGCAGAAGGGCGTGAACATCATCCGCACCAAGGACGGTCGTACGCAGAAAGTGATGGTGAAGTAATGGGAACGTGAACGAAAACGTAAACGAAAACGAAAAAGTTATGAAAAAGAAATATTTGAAGCCCGAAGCCTTGGTGGAGGCTATGGAACTGGAGCAGTGCGTGATGCTCGTCACGAGTGACACGGCTGCTGATGATAGTGAAGCCTTGAGCCGCGACATCGAAGATATGGCTCAGCAGGTTATCTTCATCGACATGCTTGAGTAAAGCCAATTCAGACGTCCGCCTCGCATGGTTCGTGCGAGGCGGACTTTTTTAAATTGATATCATGTTGAAGGACTATCCCGACAAGATGACGGCGGAGCAGGCCCGGACGTTTCGCGACGATGTGCTGAACATTGTTGCGCAGATTCCAGCGGGCCGTGTGACGACATACGGCGAAATTGCGGCGCTGGCCGGATGGCCAAGCCACTCGCGGATGGTTGGGCGGACGCTGCGCTACACGCCCGGCGCCGAGTTGCTGCCGTGCCACCGTGTCGTCAATAAGGAAGGACGCACGGCTCCCGGCTGGAGCCGTCAGCGTCAGCTTCTGGAGGCCGAGGGCGTATCGTTCTGTCCGAACGGTCATGTCGATATGAAAAGGCATGCGCTGCGGATGGCAGACTTCCTGCCCTGACAACATTGAAACAACGTAAAGGATGATGACATCGGCCAAAGAGATCATAGCCTATATGGAGTCGCTGCACAACGAGGAGCAGCGGCAGGTGCTTATGCGGTTCTTCAAGACGGGACCAGGCGAGTATGGCGAGGGTGACGAATTCCTCGGTCTGAAGGTGCCGCAGACGCGTGAGGTGGTGAAATGTGTGGCCCATAGCCTGCCCTTGAGCGAAGTCCCCGAACTGCTGACAAACCGCTGGCACGAGGTCCGCCTTTGCGGACTGCTGGTGCTCGTGGCAAAGTTTGAGAAACTGGCGACGAAACGGCTTGAGAATGATGAGGCTGCCATCCGAGGCCGGGACGAGATCCTGACGATGTATCTGCAATATGCCAGGCAGGCGAACAACTGGGACCTGGTTGACCTCTCGGTACCCAAGATTCTCGGGCATTGGCTGCTGCTGCCGACCGGGCTTTGTCCCTGTCACGTCGAGGAAGGCGACTATAAGCGGCAGGTGCTCGATGAACTGGCTGCCAGCGAGAATCTCTGGAAGCAGCGTATGAGCATGGTCTGCACGTGGAAGACGTCGCAGATGGGCGACCCGTCATGGTGTCTGCGCTATGCCGAGATTCATCTGCACCACCCGCACGACCTGATGCACAAGGCCGTTGGCTGGATGCTCCGCGAAATGGGTAAGCGCGTTTCAATGGACTTGCTCCGCGACTTTCTGCGGCAGCATGCCCACGAGATGCCTCGCACCGCCCTGCGCTATGCCATCGAGAAGATGACGGAGCGTGAACGGGCGTCGTTTCTCAATCAGCGCGAAGCGCTCGCCGACTGAAACTCCTTCAGCACCTTTTCTATTTCATCGGTGTCGTCGGTCAGCGTCAGCAGCAGGTTCTTGTATCTACCTGTGCTCATCAGGTGCTGCAGCAACGGGTAGACGGGCATCTCCTCCGTCCAGAACTTACTGCCTAAGAACACCATCGGACTTGAGAACCCGAACGAGAGGTAGTGGTTCTGCACGGCATCCTGGAAAATCTCCTGCATGGTGCCCGCGCTGCCTGGCGAGTAGACAATGCCGCCGAAGGCCAGCGTGAGGATGCTGTCTTCGCGGATGCTGTTCTCAAAGAACTTGGCAATGTGGGTGGCAAAGGGCGTTGACGGCTCGTGACCGTAGAGCCATGTTGGAATGCCAAGGCTCACGTAGCGCTCCTGAGGGTAGCGGCGCATCACGCTGAGAGCCGACGAGAGCCAGCCCTTGTCGTTGAACGATGCCGCCGCGGCAGCCAGCGTGGCTATAGCCTCTTGGGCTTCTTCCTGGCTACGGCCGGCCAGCCAGGCTCCCAGATGGGTGGCCTCCATGGCTCCGGGGCCTCCGCCGCTCAGCATGCAGAATCCCTCTTCGGTGAGCCGCTTGCTCAGCATGGCGATGCGGGCGAACATGGGGTCGGTGCGCAGCAGTGCGTGGCCTCCCATGATGCCGATGCACCGGTGGCTGTCGTGCTCCCTGAAGAAAGCATCGAGCGCCATGTGGATGCCGTGGTCGTGGAGTGTCCGTGCCAGCGACTCGTCGACGTTCTGGGGGTTCTTGCCCATTGCCATATAGTGGTGGTAGACGCGACTGTCATAGCAGTTGGCAAACGCTTCTTTGTCAGCCTCGTCGTCGGCAGCGGGCTCATAGCCTTTGTAGAGCTCGCTGGCGTTATAGAGACTGTGTCGTGTGACGTCGAAGGGCACGTCCAGATACAACGAGTAGTAATTCGTTTCTTTCATATCGCATTTTTCTTGGTTGTCTTGACCATCTCCAGCGCCACCACGCCCGCCAAAATATTGGCGACGAACGAGGCGGCTATCAGCAACAGAGTGACGAGCAGGCCTTCGAGAGCCGGGACGCCTCCCAGCAGCATGCCGGCATAGAGCATTGGTACGACCATCACCAGGGGCTGGGCCAGATTCCTTACCTGATGAAACATGTCCTCACGCAGTATCTCCGGCTTTTGCTGGTTGCGCTGGTAGCTCATCATGGTCTGCATGAGCGAGACCGTCATACAGGCCATCAGCACCGAATAGATGGACAGGAAGACACTGACGGGCAGCATCAGCATCGTACTGCCTCCCACCACGATGCTGCCTATGACCATAGCCGTGCTGACGGGCCGTAACATTTTCCGCCACATGGCCTGTAGCGGATACAGGCACCAGCAAATCGACAGGGCCAAAACCAGCAGGAACCAGAGCAGATAGGCCCACCAGGCGTTTGTCTGCCAGACCACCCACACCACGGCCACAACGACGGCCATCTGTGCCACCGTCGCTCCGAATATAACCAACATGCGCCGCAGCATCTGCCTGTCGAAGAAGGCCAATGCCATTATCGCTACTAACACAACGCACGCCACTATGGCCGCGCCCCATAAAGAAATCTCAGATACAAACATATAGCAAAAAGACGTGTTCCTAAGAATAACGCTACAAATTTAAATAAAATTTCCGAGATTATAAGCCAGTTGAAATAAAAACTGAAACAAATTGCCCCGAAAAGTTAGAAATCAAGGCCTCCATACGCTCTGGTCCTATCCTTTTACGTGCTCTAAGTCACAATTATTTGCTATATTTGAGGTCTCATTTATTAACCCTCTAATTTTTTAGGCTTATGAGAGCAGTATGTGGCCTTGACGTGCACAAAGATAGCGTTTTTCTTTGTATCTTGTGCGAAACGGGCGAGATTATTGAGAAAGTTTTCGGAGTTTTAACACATCAGCTGCGTGACATGCGCCGGATGATGCAGTCTCATGGTGTGAGTGAGGTGACGATGGAGAGTACGGCCGTCTATTGGATTCCCGTCTGGCGCGTACTAGAGCCGCATTTCCACCTGAAGCTTGTCAATCCCTATTTCATCAAGCAGCTTCCCGGCCGCAAGAGCGACGTGAAGGATGCCCAGTGGATAGCGGAGTGTACGCTGAAGGATCTGGTGCGGGGCAGTTTCGTGCCGCCGGAGCGTATACAGCAACTGCGGCAGTATGACCGCCGTATCTTCGACCTTGACGCAGAGATTGTGCGCAAGCTGTCAAAGCTCGACGCAGTGATGCAGCGCTGCAACATCCGCCTGAGCAACTATGTGTCAAACACGGACACCAAGAGCTACAAGAATGTGGTGAGAAAACTCTGTGAGGGAGTCACCGACCCGGAGGAGCTCATCAAGGAGATACATAGTCGCATCATCAACCGACACGGAAGGGAAACCATCCAGGCAGCACTGACGGGAGAAGTCTCTGATGCGGAGAAGGACACAATGCGCCAGCTCAGGGACGAGCTGGACCTCGGCGAGAGACACAAGCAGGAGTGCATGGACAAGATGATGTATATCTGCAAGACTTACTATCCTGAGGAACTCAGAAGGCTGATGACCATACCGGGCATCGGGGAACGTGCTGCCACATCATTGATCGCAGAGATCGGAGTCGACATGACCAAATTCCAAACCGCCGCACACCTCGCATCCTGGAGCGGACTGAAGCCACGTAATGACGAGTCCAACAAGAAAATCAAGTCACGCAGAATCACTCACGGCAATATTTTCCTGCGAAAGACCATCATCGAGTGTGCATGGGGAGCCAGCCGCACGAAGGATTGCTTCTTCAGCCGCTTCTCCTTCCACCAGACGCAAGTCAGAAAGAAAAACAAGATGAAAGTCCTCGTAGCAGTAGCACGCAAACTGCTCATAGCCATATGGCATGTGCTTCACGACAAGACCGACTACAAGGACTTCTCCGTCAAAAACGATTGTGAGACATCCGCCAGCGAAAGCAACGGGTGACACAATATACCGCCCACGGCAAGGCTATTATCTTTGTGGTGGATTACACCCCGTCTGCAAATTAACCAGTGACATGGGCGGCAATGAAAGCCAGTTTGAGCCGACAGCTCGAAGAGGAAAGTATTATTCAAAACACGGGACTTGGAAGGTCTACGTGCTAAACTGTCGTGTAGCTTAGAAATTGACGACAGCCCCAATATTAGCGCGGCGGGGCAATTTGTGTTCAAGTTTATAGAGGAAAGATACTAACAAAACCGCAACTTTCCAAATAATAGACGAAGAAAAATCATCATAGCGCGTAGCCAATGCCAAGAGAGATGGCTACGGTGGTATATTTTAATCGTCAAATCAGAACAGGGCAACGCCCAACTCGACAAAGGGTTTCCGCCGGAACGACTTGCCGCTGGCGACATAGCGGGTGGAGGCATAGCCAACGGTCGCAAAGAGCGACGCCTTCGGATGCACTTCATACTCGACATTCAGCCTGCCCTCGAGGGCAAACATCTTAGGCGCATCAGTGCCCTTGCGCATAACAGCCACATCGGCTATGCCAACGTCGGCGCTGACAGTAAAACGTGGCAATAGGGTAAGATACTGCCCGATGCGATAGTATGCAGAGCTGTATAGATAGTCGTCCCAGCCCTTCTGCCCTATCCCGAAGCCTATAACGTTGTAAGTGTGACGGTTACGCACCCTCAGCGCCAGATTGACGGGACTGTAGCTCCCGGCGGCAACGAGCATCTGCAGCCTGCTTCGCTTGTTGAAGTTTAGCAGTCCGATTTGTCGGCCTTCATCTTCACTGACATTGATAATACCAACCTGCGTACCGCTCGGATTGCTACAGCAGTTGTTAATAACACCTATTTGGACACCGAGCAGGGTGTCAGCCATATTTACAAAACCGATGCCGACCCCACTGTCAGACATATTAAATACTCCGACTCTCAAGCCCGAGTCCGCACCATTGAAGATGCCAAGTTGTACGCCTTTCGTCTCGATTGAAGAACCATTCACCGCGCCAATCTGCAAGCCGTGCATACCCTCACCGGCAATGTTAATTCCACCAATGGCCACGCCGCGCAGGTGCCCACCTATATAATTGAAGCCGGCAATCTTTACGCCATTGACATCGTCCGGCGTCATCCCAATGAGGCCGTAGATACCCACCCCACTCATACTGTTGAGAACGCCTCCGCCTGCGATGCCTAACTGGAACCCCTTCAACGACTGGACGATACCGATAAGCCCGACGTCGACGCACTTCACGCTGTCGTTCCCCAAGCCTATGGACAGGCGGCCATACGCGGGAATACTGTCAGCATCAGCAGCCAATACGGACATCTGCCGGACCGACATCAAGAACATCAAGCAGAGCCATTTCTTTTTCATCTGTCAATAACGTAACTGTCTCACGGGGGCAAAGATAGGGAATCTTTGTGACAACACGCTTCAATCCCCGTGGCTTTTTGCACTCTTTAGTCTTTTATAAGTTTCCTTTTTCCTACCCGAACGCCCACCGGCGACAGTCTGCCGCCAGCTTCGCTACACCCAGCTCCCACCA
>JAFYDA010000026.1 GCA_017545045.1 Prevotella sp.
CAACGCCTCCGTAGTCTATTTCATTGTTGCTTGATGTTATGCTCTGCGAACTACAGATGAAGGTCTCCAGAACCTCTTCTTCCACCATGACCGATGGCTGCTTATATGTTTTTTTCATTTTAAAGTTCCTCCCTTCCATTATTTGATGATTACTTTCTTGCCGTCCTTGATGTACAGGCCATTCTTTAATTGACCATTCACACGGCGGCCCTGTAGGTCATAATAAAGGTTATTGGCTATTGTCTCACGGTGACTTTCCTGGATACCCATAGCCTCTTCGCCTTCGTCCAAGAACCTCATGGCGATGCGCGAGGCGAACTCCGTCTCTTTGTTGAGCACGGCATCCAATTCAAACCAACAGCGGAAAGCCTTCGTTGTGGTCTTACCTGTAGAGTACCAGAACTGATTGTTGCTGATAAACAGACCGTCCTCGGGGATGGTGGTTTTCACGAAAGTGCCAGTCAGCTTGCCGCTAAGTCCATTGGCTTCATCCTCCTTCACGGCGTCATTCACCGTGCTGGTGATGTTCACGTCATCTACGGTGAAGCTCTCTATATTCTCCGATACTTTAATGAGCAGAGGCTTACCGCCAGCCCATCCGGCGCGGGGGATGGAATAGCTTTTCAGGTTGATAACGATGCCGAGCGGCGTCATATTGGTTTCGTCCTCGCCGTAGTCGGTCTCGAAACCATTGAACTCAGCCAGCTGTACGTCATCACCGAAAGCGGCCTTGGCTTTGGCACTCGACAGCGTGAAAGGCAGCACGATGGTGCCCCACTGTCCGGCCTTGAGGGTGCGCTTCACCAGCACGTTCACTTTTTCCGACTGCACAGCGGGGGCCACCGTCGAATTCTCGTCGAGAATCACGCGGTCGGTAATCTCCATCTCGAAGTCGAATGGCTCGGGGTTGAACTTCTCGTGCTTGTCGCCCACTTTCTTGGCCAGCTCCATCTTCGTGATGGAGGCGGTGAGTTTATCGCCCACCTCAAGGCTGGCGTCGGCAGAGACGGTAATGTTGAGCAGCGAGCCACTGTTGCCCGTGATGGCGGCGTTGGTGGTGGAGAGCGTGGTGATGGTCACCGACTGCCCGTTAACCGTATTGCCCACCGAGGGATTGTCGGTGAAACGGTCGCTCAGCGACACCCCCTCAAAGGTGATGCCCTCCGGCAGGGTCAGGTGTACTTCCATGGATGATGCAAACGCATCGGTGTTCGTCAGCTCTATGCTGAACGTGCCCGTTTTCCCCTGGGGAATCAGGGCAGTGCCTACTGACACTGTGTTGTCGGCAGTGGCACAGGCCACCCCGGCAAACAGTGCCAGCAGCATCAGGATTTTCTTTTTCATGTTCATTCTTATTGTTCGAGTAATTTGAAACCAATTTGTACAATTCGCCAAATTCGTACAATTCGCCAAATTCGTACAATTCGCCTAATTCGTACAATTCGCCTAATTCGTGTAATTCGTGTAATTCGTTGTTAGTAAAACCTCATCAGTCCGGGTCGGCCTCATTCGTCGTTTGCTGCGTTCTGCTTCCACTAGTGTCGTCCAGGATGATGTCCACCACGCCCACGGCATCGATGATGGAGATGCCCTCATCGTCGTTCACGTTAGCAGCCTCTTGGATAAATTCATCTGAAGGGTGTCCCAGAATGTTGTCCACCACCAGCACGGCATCATAAATCGATACCACGTCGTCGCCATTGGCATCGCCGTTCTTATAGACCGACAGGCGGCCGTTGCGGGTTCCGGCGGTGACCACGGTGCCGTCCTCCTCGGTCACCTCCACAAGGTTGATGAGCACGGGGTAGTCCAGGGCGGTGATAATATCCTCGCTGACGTTGATGGTGAACACCAGCAGGGCGGCGTTGCCCGCAGGCACTGTGCCACCTGTCAGGGTGAATACATAGTTGCGGGCGTCTTGCTGAGAGTAGGAAATACTGTAGCCCACGGCCTTTTCCGACATTTCCACCTTCGTGAAGTCGGGTGTCAGAACCTCTGGAAACTCCAGCTGGAAGGTCATGTCCGTCAGTGGCTTGATGCTCGTCAGATAGATGGGGAACTTCACCGTTGCGCCGGGTTTCGTCACCTTGTTCATCAGGTAGAACTCGTGCCTTCGCGGCGTGGGGCTGCCCGGTTCTGAGGGGTCGCGCGGGTTGAACGTGAAGCGTGCCTCGAAGTCCTGGTAGTACGAGTCGGTCACGGTGTAGGAGAAGCTCGACAGCTTCGTGTACTCCTCGCCGTTCAGGTACCAGCCTTCAAAGTCGTAGCCGTCGTTGGCGTAGGCTGTAAGGGTGATGCTTCTTCCTACGATGACGCGCTCCGACGCGAAGTTCGTCGTGCCGCCCTCTATGGCAATAGCTCTCACCCAGCGTTTCTCATCCGGCACCGGCGGCTCTGCAGGACTGTCAGGGTTGAAGTGGAACCGAGCCGTCACCGAGCGGTGCTTTGCCGTCGTGGTGTAGGTGAACGAGCTGTTCTCGGAGATCGTTTCACCAGTAGCATCGTCTATCCATGCCACAAATTCGAATTTGTCTTCAGGATAGGCCGTCAGCGTCACGTTGGTATTGGCCAGATAGCGTCCTCCGCCGTATGCACTGCCGCCCTCGGTGCAGTTCACCTGCAGCTGGTAGTACATTATCATGCTTGGCTCCACTGGCTCCTGCGGGTTCGAGGGGTCGAAGACGTAGTTGGCCGTCAGCTGTTCGTGGCCTGCCAGCTTGGTGTAGGTGAAGTTGGTCGATGTGCTGAGCACGTCGCCCGCCTTGTTCGTCCAGCCCGTAAAGCGGAAGCCCGTGTTCACGTAGGCGTAGAGGTTCACCGCCGTGCCCTCGGCATAGCGACCTGTGCCCGACACCGAACCGGCCTCGGCGGGAACGACCTTCACCTCGAGCTTCATGGGGGGCTGCCCAGGCTCGGGCGGGTCGCTCGGGTTGAACCCGCTGCCCACCTGTGCCTGCACGCCAATGCTACTGGCAAGAAGCGCCAATAGCATGGTCAGATATCTTATTCTCTTTGTCATAATGAAAACAAAAATTAATGGATAATTCGTGGTCATTAATGGTAATTCGTGTAAAAAATGAATAAGGGGTTTTTCTTTTCTTCTTTAACATGTAATTATCACGAATGACCACGAATTTCACATGAATTATTACTTCATCACCTTCTTTCCGTTCACAATGTAGAGGCCCCTCTGTAATTTACTATTTACAGATTTACTATTTACTATTTTGCGGCCCTGTATGTCGTAGACTTCATTTTCAGTGTTCAATTGTTCGTTGCCAATCTCGGAAATGTCTGTGACCACCACGCCACCCACGCGGAGTATGAAGCGGCTGTCGCAGGTGCCGACCTGTGCCGAGAAGGCATAGCCGTCGGTGCTGCTCAGGTCGGTCTCCAGGCCCGTCTCGGTGTCAAGGAGCACGATGTTCTTAAACTGGTTGCGTGGTGCCGAGATGGTGTACTGTCCGTCCTTGGCCACGCGGAATCCCAGCTTCACCGTGCCGTCGGCCACGGGGCGCTCGTTGATGGCCAGCGGCTGGCCCTGCTCAATGGTGTAGAGCTGGGGCATGGCGGCGTCCATGGAGAAGAACTTCGAGGCGTCGCGCTCCAGCTCGTAGTCCACCAGCGCCTGCGGGTTCATCACAAAGCGCGTCTTGTCCGTCATCTCGCCGTCGCTCAGCACCACGTCTATCAGCCGGCGCTCGCTCTGCGTGGCGGCGCGGGCGGCGTTCTGGCTCTCAATCACGTCGGTCAGCTGACGGCCGTCGATGGGGAACGAGATCGAGTTCACCTCGTCGGGACACTGCACGAAGATAGCCTCCAGCGGCTTGATGGCGTAGTCGTCGTCGATGATACTGTAGGCCACGTAATTACCGTAGCCGTTATTTGCGGAGTTATCCCACACGGTGATGGGTGCGGTGAAGTTCAGCTTGTGTATGTTGTAGTAGGTCTGCCAGGGGTTGCCCACCAGATTCCATCCCTTGTTGGCGTTCACGTCCGAGGGGTTGGCCTCCAGTGCCTTTACGAACTCGCGGTTCGAGAGGATGTACTGCTTCGAGGCGTTGTCCTGCGCCACGAACTTCGAGTAGGCAGCCTTTGCCGTCTGGAAGATGAATCCCGTTCCGGCGGGGATGATGTCGTCGGCCTCGTAGTTCTTCCAGCTGCTGCCCGTGCCTGTGGCGGCCCGCTGTGCGCCGTCGTAGTAGCGGACGGCGTAGCTGGTGGTGCCGCCAGCATAGCTGTGGGCCTCGATGTCGCCCACCTTCGTGTCGAACGGCAGGGTGAGGAAATACCATCTCTTCTCCTCGGTGAGCACCCACTCGCTCAGCTCGCCGGTGATGTTCACCTTGTCGGTGTTGCCAAGCATCATGCCCCACTGCTGGCCAATCCATTTGCTACCATTATTATAATAATTGAACCCTCTCTGGCTGTAGTCTATCTTCAGGTTATTGATGGTCTGCACGTCGTCTCCGTTGACGGTGATGCTTCCGCCTGAGCGCACGTCCAGGCTGGGCGTGCCGCCAATACGCTGCCCGGCATTGAGCACCAGCGGCTGGCGGATGTTCCAGTCAGTAATCTCGGCAGAGTTGAAGCTCTCCACCTTGCACTGATACCAGTAGGGGTCGAGCCTATAGGCGAACTCCAGATAGTCGGGCACCAAAAGCGTGATGTTGCTGAGGGTGTTACCGGAGAAGAAGCTCTGATAGTTATATGTTACTACGGTTGGCGACTTCAGTTTCACCGTGGTCAGCTTAGGACAGTTGTAGACAACAGGACTTGTACCGTTTTCACCACTATCGTATGCATCATAAAATGTGGTTGGCCATTCTGCATAAACCAAATTTTGGCACCTGCTGAAAGCATAAGCATCGACTGTCATGCCTTCCGTTATATACAACTCGTCTGTAGCAGTGTTGGAAAATGCATATCTATAAATGTGGCTTAAGGTAGACGGGAAACGCGGATTGAACTGGGAACAATCAGAAAAAGCAAAACTTCCTATCCACGTTATCCCCTCTGGGATGGTAAAAGTACGCAACTTGTAACATTGATAGAATGTATAATCAGGTATCCTTCCTACAGACGCCGGAATATTGGCACTCTCCAGCCAATAGCACTGATTGAACACACCGTTTCCCATGGTGGTCAGCCCCTCTGGCAGGGTGACATTCTTTATCTTCGTGTTACGGAAAGCATCGTAACCGATATTCGTAACCGTCTCTGGGATTACGATGTCGTTCTCCAAATCAGATTGATAAAACGCTTGTTCTCCTATTTCCGTTATTCCCTGCGGTAGCTTTACTTCGTGAAGGAAGGGGTACTTGCTCTTTGTAAACATACTGGCGGGTATTTTGGTGGCCGTTGCGCCAGACATATCAATACTCAAAGCATTTACCATCAGCCCGATGGTGGTCCAGTCGTCTTCGCCGATGATGCCATTAATCTTGATTTTCTTGACGCTGGATGCCGACTCGGGATAAATCACCTTCAGCACCTCCGTACCCAGCTGACCCTCTACGGTGGTGGTGGCAGGTACGATGGTGGGAGAGTTGATTACACCGATTTCTGACAATGAGTTATACCACGTTCCGCTCCAAGTACCTCCATGGTTTATCAGAGTTGTCCAGTTTATTTCATGCTTGCCTGGAGACATTTCTATATAATATCTTCTACCTGTCTGGGTAATGCTTTCCACAAGTTCTCCATCAAGATACACACGAAAAGTTCCTCCTTCTTTGTATGTAAAAACAAGTGTAGCATCGTTGTCCACATCCACAATGGCAGAGAGCGTAGAAGAACCTTCGTATCCAGGTCCCACATAAGGATTCCACACAAAACGTGTATTGCCATAATCCAACGTCCACTTGTTGTTCGTATTATTTTGGAACAGGATGGGATACTCAGACCATGATGGCGACACGTAGTTCTGCGACATGTCGAGGGCGTTTTTCAGTGTGCTCTGTGCCAGGTCCAGCTCGGCGGTGGTGCTGGCGGGGTTCTCATAGACCTGCTCATACTGGGTGATGTAGAAGTTGTACTGGTCGGCCACTTCCATGTAGGTATAGAGCTTGTGCTTGGCCATGTAGTACTCAGCATCCTCCTCGCTGAACAGCTGCCAGTAGATGCTGCCCTCGCTGAGAGCCGGGGTAAGGCGGTCGCCGTTGCTGCCGTCGAAGCCCACGAACTCGTCGGCCTTGTAATAGTTGGTGTTCTTCGACGAGCGCTGGAAGCAGTAGCCCTTGCTGGCCTCGCTGAAGATGAAGAAGTCGCGCCAGCCGCCGGGATAAGATGTGCTGGTAACATAGGTGTCGTATGCTTCCAGAAGACGCTCATTGTCAGCCCACTTAATCTGGTAGCCGTTGTCCTCCTCCGTAGCGGTGAACAGGAGCTTGTCGCCGTACGTTCCCAGTCCGGCATAATAGCTGTCGGTGCTGCTCTTGCAGAGGAACTTGCCCTCCATGACGTTGTAGAGATAATAGTACTGCCCGTCGGCCAGGGTCTGTGTCTCCGGCAATGTCGGGGCCACTCGTGCCGATGCGTTCTGCACGGCGCCGATGCTTGCGACGAAGAGCGCAAGCAGAAGTCTCAATTTCTTCATAATAGTTTTGTTTTAAAGGTTAATAAATAAAAAGATGTGTAACTTACGTGTTTGCTTGGGCAGCGGGCTGGCACGGGGTCTGCCCCTACAGGCGGGCACGAAAAAACGTGGAACTGCATTCGCTCCACATCCCTGGTATGAGGCCCTGAGAAAGCCCATCAAAAAAGATATAGATATAACAAACAGACCCACGCTATACGCGTAAGCCATTGCCACTCCCTCTTGTTTTGATTTGAAATTTCTCAGGTTTCATACCACAAGACAGAAGCACAATGCTTCATATTTATTCCCACGAAGATTTCGGCCTTTGGGCCACAGCCACTCATGGTTGCGGGGGCAAAGATACAAAGAAAAGCCGAACCGTGCAAGCGATTCGGCAAATATTTTTCAAAATTTCATCAAAATGTCGATTTTTCAGGCCCGTCAGCCAGTAAGAGGACTCGCAACGCGCTTTGCTTGGAGAAGTAAACACTCTATCTCAACATGTCTTTACTTTTCCGTTGTCTTTTCTACGTCATGGTTCTTTTTGTTTTATTTGTGAAACATTATCTTATATACTTTGATTTTTGTGCCCAATCCTCGATTACGATGTTGGGGATATGGTCGAAATGCTTGATGTTCGAAGTCACCATTACATAATGATTATGTACGGCGCATGAACCAATAAGGAGGTCGAACTCTCCAATCATCTGTCCATTGTCCTCCAAGTATGCCTTGTTTGTTCCGTAAAGTCGCAGTGAGGGTAGTATGGGAACCAATTTGAATGACTGCATGATGTAGGTGATATCATTAAACTGCTCTGGCCTTGCAGACTTTGCCGCACCATAGAAAAGCTCTGCAATTGTTATTGCAGTAATGAAGCAATTGTCTGCTCCAATCTCTTCAACCTTGTCAAGCACAAGCTCGTTGTACTTGATAAGTTCTATGCATACGTCAGTGTCAAGCAAGTATTGTTTAACCATCTTCTTACCAGCTTTCCACGGTTCTGCCATGATAATTATGATTTCTCAGGCTATCAGCATCAATGCCACTCCAGTCACCCTTAAAACAAGTTCTCAGGTCTGGACGTTCACGTTTCATGGATGCCTCGTCACGCATTGAGCTTGACAATCTGGAGATAAGATCCAATTTGTCGCTATTGCTTAGCGTGGCCAAGACCATCATATACATTTCTGTAATGCTCAGAGTATTTTCCATATTCATTATTAACTTTATAGCGATTATCAGACTTGTGAGTCAGTAAGAGGACTCGTTATGCGCTTCATTTTTCGAAGAAACACTCTATCTCAACATGTCAATACCATCTTTAACTCTTTGCTTGGCATGTTCCCTTTGACAATGCCCTGCTTAATGGTTGTAATTGCATCATAGTCTCAGTATCGTATATGAAAATGTGGCGGATTATGGTCATCTGCAAACATTGCTATGATAATTCCGCAGAATCTGCATATTTCTGACATATCTCTACTGATTTAATTGTATTTTCTAAATGAGTTGACACTCATGCCTCCTTCAACATTTCCGTCATGCCATCCCTTCTTGAAGTATGCCCTGTTCAAACTTTCCGTACAATCGTTCGCTCGTCTGGTGACGACGTTGCTGAGACACTCGCACTGCGGCAAGTAATTCCTCATGGGTACGGATTGCGGTGGCAAAGATACAAAGAAAAGCCGAACCGTGCAAGCGATTCGGCAAATATTTTTCAAAACCACATCATATTGGCGATTTTTATAGCTTACTATTGCAGAGGTTTAATGAATCCCCATTCTTTCTTGAATGGTAATAGCTACCTCAATGGTAGCTTTTTTA